>VGFB01000417.1 GCA_016869015.1 Armatimonadota bacterium | reverse complement strand
GCGGCGAGGCCTGGAAGGGGCGAAGCGTGCACATCGAGGACGTGTGGGCCGACGCCGACGGCCTTCACGCGCGCGTGGGGCGCGGCCCCGATGACGGGAAGGCCGCCTCGCCCTACCACATCATTGTGGTGTCGCGGTACGTGGGCCCTGTCACGTGGAAGTAGATGCCCACCGGAGCGCTTCCCGCAGCATGTCGGCGCTCGCCGCGTGGCCGCCGGCGGGCGCGACGTAGCCCCCCCGCTCGCGAACGAGCGCGATGACGGCCTCACGCGCCTCCTGATGGGTGATCGGGTAGCCGCACGCTTCGAGCATCTCGATGTCGACGAGGTCGTCGCCCAGAGCACACGTGTCCTCGATGGGCGCGCCGAGCTTCCCCGCGAGGTACCGCAGCGCCGCCGCCTTCCCGGCGATTCGCGGGTACATCTCCAGGAAGGTGCCCCGCTCGTTTGAGCTGGTGCGCAGCACCAGCTCAGGCGGCAGCTCCTGCGTGATCCGCTCCGTGTCCGCCGAGGTGAGCTCGTTCTCCGTCACTCCGACGGAGATCATCGAGGTCTTCGGGCGGAAGATCAGCCCCAGCTTCCGCTTGTACGCCTCAACCGCGGGCAGGTACGGGCGGATGCGCTCGGCCCACGCCGCGTCGATCTCGTCGCCGTCGTAGACGACGCACCCGTTCTCCACGATCAGGTGATCGTGGGGGATCGGCGGGATCGCCGACACGCTGTTGGCCGACCGTGCCGTCACGAGGATGAAGGGGGCGACGCTCCGGACCTGCTGAATCAGCGCGAGCGTCTCCGGGGCGACGTGCAGGTCGAACATCAACACCTTGTCAATGTCGGAGAAGACGGTCTTCATCAGGCTGCCGGCCCACCGGGAATGAGAAGCGCTCCGGCGGCGCGGGAGACCCGGCCGCCGGAGCGCCATTGTACACCATCGCAGGAGCGCCGTCACTCGGTGAACACGAGGTCGTCGATCCAAAGGGTGTTCACCGGCACCGGCTTGCCCGCCAGCACGGACACGTCGGCGATCGAGAGCTCCTTGAGTTGCGTGAGGTCGAGTTGTCCGTTCTCGTCGGCCGAGTCATCGTTGAGCGAGAAGCCCGCCACGTCGAGGTCGTACGGCTGCAGCTCGTCGCCGGCGGTCAGCTCGATCATCTGCGTGTACTCGGAGTCGTCGCGCTCCTTGGCGCTGATGATGACCGTGGCATCGACCTCGCTCACCAGCCAGACGCGCACGCAGCTGAGGCCCTCCAGGTTCGGACCGGCCGGCGCGGTCATGATCCCGATGACCTTGTCGGGCGGCAGGTCGTACTGGAGGCGCAGGCTGAAATCCCCGTGCGCCTTCAGGTCGGGATCGTAGTCGACCTCCAGCCCCTTCCCGGCCAGGGCGATCCACTGCAGAGGGCTGGCCTCGAAGGAGTCGAGTCGGACCGCGCGCTTGCCGCCCACCTGCGTTTCCTCCCAGCGCGGGGGGACGCCCTCGGCCGACAGCTCAACGTCATCCAGCCAGAGCACCCGCGCTCCCAGCTCCGGCGCCTGCAGCATCGGCACCTGCAGGGCCATCTGCGCGAGGAAGCCCGTGGCGTCCACGATCCCTGCGCCCCCCACCTGGCCGGGGTCGAGGCGACCATTCTCGTCCGTCGAGTCGTCCCCGAGCGTGAACTCGCCGAGGTCCAGCGCGATCTCCTGCCAGCGGTCCGGCAGGCTCATGAACGCGGCGTGGTAGTTCGACCCGTCCGCCTCGGTGAGGGCGATCAGCATGATCGCCGGCTCGCTGGTACGCAGCCAGAGCCGCACGCTCTTCAGCGTCGTGAGGTCGCCCTCGGTCGGCGCGAAGACCCCCGCCAGCTTCCCCGCGGCCGCCGTGAAGGCGTACTCCATCGCCGCGCCCGCTTCGGCTCCGCGGGTGAGGTTGGCGTCGTCCGTGGTGGACGCCGAGGCCGCCGGGTCGGCGGACATGAACGGCCCGACCCCTTCCTCGAAGGACCAGGGCGCCATCAGGTTCAACCCCGGTCCAGGGGGCGGCTGGGCGGCGCACAGCGCGGTCAAAGCCGCTGCCGCGATCAGTGCAAGCGCGGTTCGTGCCATCAGGTCGGCCTCCCTACTCCGTGAACAGCAGATTGTCCAGCCACAGCGTGTTGGCTCCGGTCGGCGCGCCCAGCGCCGCCGAGAGGTCGGCGATCAGGAACTGCTTCAGGTCTCCCATGTCCAGGCGGCCGTTCTCATCGGACGAGTCGTCGGCGAGCGAGAACGCGCTCAGGGGAACGGTGGCCTCCTCGAACTCCCCGGTCCCCGCGACCTGCGCCGAGGCCTGGTACTTGGACTCGTCGGACTCCTTCATCTCCAGCAGCAGCGTGATCGGCTTCTCGGAGATCATGGACATCCGCAGCTGCTTCGCGTTCGCCAGCGGAGCATCGGCCGGGTCGGTGAGCACCCCGAACACCTTATCGGGGGGCAGGTTGTAGGCCAGGCGCAGGCTGAACTCCCCGTCCGCCCGGTGCTCGCGATCGTAGGTGACCTCGATGCCCTTGCCGCTGAGCGTAAGCCACTGCAGCGGCGCCCCCTCGAAGGACTCCAGTCGCACCGCCCGCCCGCCCGCGACCTGGACGACTTCCCAACGCGGCGGGACGGGCTCCGGGTCGAGCCGCACCTCGTCCACCCAGAGCAGCCTGGGGCCCAGATCGGGCGCCAGGATGAACGGCCACAGCTTCGCGATCGCGTCGAGGAGGTAGATCGCGTCTCCGAAGCCCACGGCCGCGATCTGCTCGGGGTCGAGCTTGCGGTTCTCGTCCCCCGTATCGGCCAGGAGCCGGAACTCGTTGAGCCCGAGGGCGACCTCCTGCCACGCGCCGGGCAGCGAGGAGAACGTGGCGAGATAGGCGCTGCCGTCCTGCTCCGCCAGCGCGGCAGACGCCCAGGCGTACTCGCTCGTCCGCAGGTGGAACCGCAGGCTCTGCGCCCCGGCCGTCGCCGCGGCGACGGGGGTCACGGCCACGGTCAGCGCGGCCTCCGGCGTGTACGCGAACTCCAGGCAGGCGTCGCCGTCCTCGCGAGCCGCGTTCCCGTCCGTGGTGACGGAGACGCTCGCGGCGGGGTCCAGGGACGCCCACTCGCCGACTCCTGCCTCGAAAGACCACTCGATCAGCGGCCCCTGCGCGAGCGCCGTTACCGTGAGGGCCATCAGCGCCGGGACCAGGCCAACGCGCGGCATCGTCGTGTCCTCCGTGGGCATCCGTGTCGGCTGTCGTGGGGGCATACATCGTGGGGCACGGAAGGGTTTCGGCCCGACGGGGGGAGCTCAGCGCGACGCGAGACGGAGGCTGTGGCCGACGGCGTAGATCGGCGAGGCCCCGACCGCTACGTGGATCGGGCCGTGAGCGATGCGGGAGGCGTGACCGGCGACATCCCACCGTAGGATGTCCGTGCCCAGCAGCTCCACCTCGGCCACGCCCTCGAGCGCCCAGAAGGCCAACAGCTCCTGGCGGTGCTTGGCAAAGGCGATTGCTCGCACGCCGTGCGGAGCGCTCATCGGTCCCCGGCACTCGGCGCCCTCCAGCAACCGCGTCATCGTACGGTAGGCCGCGTAGGGGGGCTGCAGCGTGAGGTCGGCTCCGATGAGGGACGTCGGGCCATCCCCCCGGAAGCCGGGCCAGAAGACGCGCTCGGCCCCGCCGGCGAGGCCGAGGAGGCACAGGCGCACGAGGCCCTCGACCGCGGCGGGCGCGGGGCCCGACTCGCCGACGGCGACCCACACCGACAACGCATGACTCTGGGCGCGCGCCAGACGACTGACGGCCTCCAGAGCCTCGCCAAACTCCTCCTCGGCGCGCCCGCCGTCCACCTCGACCAGCAGCGCATCCATGTGCTCCGCCCCTCCCAGGGCCAGCAGGCGCTCGATGCACGCCCGTCCCGCCGCCGACACGGAGCCGATCAGAGTGCACCCGGGATCCGCAGACTTGGCTGCGCGACACCCGGCCCTCAGCACCTCCAGGTACGCGTCCGGGAACGGGGGCGGCGTCCGGCGGGCGGGCTCGCGCGCGGCGCTGCGGAGCTCCCAGTGCTTCGTCCACTCCCTGAGACGCCCCACCGTGGCGCCGACGTAGTCGGCGTAGGCGGCGAGCTGCTGGGCCGTCGGCGGCGCAACCAGGGCCACCGCCTTGCCCGCGCGCGAGGATTCACCGTAGGCCAACACTCCGAGGGCCTGGATGTCGGCCTCGTGGCAGGCCTCGATGCCGCGGGCAAACTCCGGGGGCACTGTCCAGCCGCCGTCCGGCCTCGCGACGGCCTGCGCCGGACAGTCCACGCGCAGCCACTTCGCGCCCGCCTCGGCGAGGACCGGGATCTCCTCCGGCTCCGGGCAGCCCCCGGCGTCAAGGCCGAAGGGCGACGCCGCCGCCCACGGTGAGACCACGCCATCCAGGTGTCGCAGCATCCCGCGCTACTCTCCGTGGATCCGGTCGATCTCGACGGTGGTCTCAACCCCGGGTTGCAGCGGGTCGAGCCGGATGCCCGTGATGATCTGGCCCTGCCAGGAGTCCAGACTCCCGACGGCCAGGCGGTACTCGTGCCACTCGCCGTCGCCTTTGACCGGGAAGTGGATGACCCGGGCCTCGGCGAACCCCGGCGCCGCCTGCGTGCCCCAGTAGAACTGCGCGCCCTCGCCGGCGGGAGTCCTCATCCGGACGACAACCGTCTTCACCGCGTTGCCGTCCACCGACAGGAAGTTCCGAATGAGGTACGGGTCGCCGCCCGTAACCGGCGCCTGCAGCGCGCCGTCGACGGCGCGGAGGGTTCCCAGGTCGTGTGCGGCCGCCCAGCCCTCGGCGCTCCCGCCGAACTCGAACGCGAT
>VGFB01000416.1 GCA_016869015.1 Armatimonadota bacterium | reverse complement strand
CGGGGCGTGCGCGCTCGTGAAGGGTTTGCGGGTGGTGTCGGACTTCGAGCGGGAGATGCAGATGGCGCTGATGAACCGGGCGCTGGCGGAGGAGATCCCGACGATGTTCCTGATGAGCCATGCCGACCACGCCTTCCTGAGCTCCAGCCTGGTCAAGGAAGTCTGCGCGGCAGGCGGCGACATCAGCCGGTTCGTTCCCGAGGCGGTGGAGGAGGCCCTGGCGGCGAAGCTTGGCCGCGCTGACTGAGCCGGGCGGCACGACTACGAAGCAGAGGCCCGCAGTCCGCAGCGCGGAGCCCGAAACTCGAACTTGGGGGGCGGGAAGCATGGATCTAGACGGACTCCTCGATGAACTGGAAGACGTCGTTGAGCGCGGCGAGCGCATCTGGCACGTCTTCGGCGGCCGGGCGATGGTCCGCGCCGACGAGGTCTATGACCTGATCCATCGCGTGCGTGCCAGCGTCCCCGAGGACGTGCGGCAGGTTCAGGACGGCGGCCGGGAGCGGGAGCGCCTGATCGAGGAGGCGCACCAGGAGCGGGCCAAGATCATCGAGGCGGCCAAGGAGCAGGCCCGACTGCTGCTGGACAACGACCAGCTCGTCATCGAGGCGCAGCGCAAGCGCGATGACATCCTCGAGCGGGCGCGCATCGAGGCCGAGGGCATCCAGGCCGACGCCGAGCAGTACGCGGAGAGTATCATCGACAAGCTCGCGGAGTACCTCGGCCGGGTGCAGACGGCGGTCGACGGCACCCGCGAGATGCTGCAGCGGGATGCGCAGGCCGCGCGACTGCAATCGTCGGCGGAAGACACCGCCACGTAGGAGCAGCGATTCGCCGAGGCCCGAAGGCACTTCTCCCCCACCGCGGGGCGCTGGAGTGCCTTCGTTTCGTTTGGCAGTCAGGAGACCCCTGTGAAGCTGCTGGTCATCAACTGCGGAAGCTCGTCGGTGAAGTACGCGCTGTACGCGATGGACGCCGAGACCGTCCTGGCGTCCGGGCTGGCGGATCGCGTCGGGGTCGACGGGGACGCCGACGCGGAGCTCAAGCACGTCCGGGCGGACGGCGCCCAAGCCCTCATCGCCGCGCCGATGCCGGACCATACCTCCGCCATCGCGCTCATCCTCCAGGCCCTCCTCGATCCGGAGCATGGAGTGCTGGGCGCGGTAACCGATATCGACGCCGTCGGTCACCGCGTGGTGCACGGCGGCACGAGGTACGCGGGCTCCGTGCTCATCACCGACGAGGTGACCGCGGTGATCGAGGCGTGCTTCGACCTGGGGCCCTTGCACAACCCGCCCAACCTCGCCGGAATCCGGGCCTGCGCGCGCGTGTTGCCCGGCACGCCCCAGGTCGCCGTCTTCGATACCGCCTTCGCCCAGACGCTGCCACCGCACGCGTACCACTACGCGATCCCCTACGAACTGTACGAGAGGCACGCGATCCGCCGGTACGGTTTCCACGGCACCTCGCACCGGTACGTCTCCGGCGTCGCAAGCGGCCTCCTGGCCCGCCGGGGCACTCCGCCCGAGGACCAGAGGATCGTGACGTGCCATCTGGGCAATGGTTGCAGCATGGCCGCGGTGCGGGGCGGGCGCTGCCTCGACACCAGCATGGGGCTGACGCCGCTGGAGGGCCTCGTGATGGGGACCCGGTCGGGGGATGTCGACCCGGCGCTGGTCTGGTTCATCATGGAGCGCGAGTGCCTGAGCACCGATCAGGTGGACGCGCTTCTCAACAAGCAGAGCGGCGTCCTGGGGCTTTCCGGCGTGGGCAGCGACCTGCGGGATGTCCTGGCGGCGGAGGCGGCCGGGCACGAGCGCGCCAAGTTGGCGCTGGATGTCTACTGCTACCGGGTCCGCAAGTACATCGGCGCCTACGCGGCGGCGCTGGGGGGGCTGGAGGCGGTGGTGATGACGGCCGGGGTCGGCGAGAACTCCCCGGTGATCCGTCGGCGTTGTGTCCGGGGCCTCGAGTTCCTGGGCCTCCGCCTCGACGAGGCGGCCAACAAGGCCGTCGTCGGGCCTGCCGAGCCGCAGGACATCGCGCAGCCTGACAGCGCGGTGCGTCTGTACGTGATCCCGACCGACGAGGAGCTCACCATCGCGCGGGACACGGAGGAGATCGTCGCCGGGCTCAGACCAGGCATCCTGTGACGGAGTGCGGATCGGCGGCGGTGAGGCGAACGCGTACGGTCCGGCCGCGCAACTCGGGCGGCGCCTGGAAGCGGACGCGCAGGTAGTTGTCGCTCATCCCGATGAGGAAGCCCTCCTCGTCGAGCGGCTCCTCGACCACCACGTCCACCGTCTCCCCCACGCTCCGCTCGGCGAACTCCAGACGCTTGCGGGCGGAGAGGTTGGTCAGCACGCGGCTGCGGGTGCGCTTGAGGTCGGGCCGCACCTGGTCCGGCATCTCGGCAGCCCGCGTGCCGGGGCGCGGCGAGTACGCAAACACGTGCAGGTAGCTCAGCGGCAGGGCCTCCAGGAACGACCGCGTCGCCTCGAAGTGCGCGTCGGTCTCCCCCGGGAATCCCACCATCACGTCTGCGCCGATGCCCGCGGCCGGACAGGCCTTCCGCACCCGCTGAACGAGGTCGCCATAGTGGGCCGTGTCGTAGGGCCGACCCATCGCGGCGAGCACGGCGTCCGAACCGCTCTGCAGCGGCACGTGCAGATGTCGGCAGACCTTGGGGTGGCGTACAACCAGGTCGATGATCCCCTCGGAGACCTCGCACGGCTCGATGGACGAGAAGCGCACCCGCCCGAGCCCGGGCACCTCGCACAGCCAGCGGGTCAGCTCCTCCAGGTCGACGTACTCCTCCGGTATGTCGCGACCGTACCAGCCCAGGTGCACGCCGATGAGGACGATCTCCGGGTGACCGGCGGCGACCAGCCGCTCGACTTGCTCCACCGCGTCGACGGGGGCCACGCTGCGACTGGCGCCGCGGGCCTGCGGGATGATGCAGTACGCGCAGTGGGCGTCGCAGCCCTCCTGGACCTTCACGAAGGCCCGCGTGTGTCCGGCGAAGGACTCGATCAGCCGCTCGCCGTGGGGGTCGCGGTCCTCATCGGCGGCCACGAGGTCTGACCCCGGCGGCACGTGGCTCGCGAGGCTCTCCTTCTCCGTATTGCCCAGGACGAGGTCGATCTCGGGGATCTCGGCCAGCTTCTCGGGCGCGACTTCGGCGTAGCAGCCCGTCAGGACGACGAAGGCCGCGGGGTTGCGCCGCTTGCCCTGGCGCGCCAGCCGCCGGGCGTCGCGGTCGCTCTTGGCGGTGACCGTGCAGCTGTTCACCACATAGAGGTCGGCGACAGCGTCGAAGTCGACGATGTCGTACCCGCGTCGCATGAGCTGCTCGCGAAGTCGCTCGCTATCGTACTGGTTCAGCTTGCAGCCCAGCGTTGTGATGGCGGCCGTCTTGCGCATGGTCACGCATCCGCCGGCGTGCCGGCGTCCGATGATCGCCGAGGCCTCTGCGCGCCTCGTCGGTCGACAGCGAAAGAGCCGAGCGTCGCCGCCCGGCTCGTCCTGCGTGCCGCTCGCCTGATCCGGGTCAGCCCGCCGCCCGCTTGGTGACCTTGCCGGCCTTGAGGCAGGAGACGCACGTGTTGATCCGCCGGCTCCGCCCGTCCACCACGGCGCGGACGCTCTGGAGGTTGGGCTTCCAGGTGCGCCGGCTCCGGCGGTGAGAGAAGCTCACGGTGTTGCCGCGCGCAGGGCGCTTGCCGCAGACTTCGCAGACCTTCGCCATCTCGGACACTCCCCACTGCAGTCCACGCGAGCAACGGGCGGCCCGGAAGCCGGCCGGCGCCCGCGTCGCTGTCATCGAACAGATCGGCAGCGCGGGAGCCTTGCAATCCCGCGCCACGGCCACGTATAATAGCACATCCGGCCGGAGGTGTAAAGCAACGGCGCGCCGCGCCTTTTCCACCCCCTCCCGTCGACCGCGCGACCCACGGAGACCGATGCGACCCGCCCTGCAAGCCCCCTATCTGCCGCTGCCGCCGGACTACCCGGGCACGCCCCGCCCCGACCGCATCTCGGGGTTGGCGCTGCTGCGAGGTGTGTTCCTGTCCACGGGCCGGGTACGCAGCGCCTCCAATGGCGCCCTCATGGCCGCCGGGGCGGGGTTCATCCTGTTGTTCTCCCTTTCGGCGTTGTTGGCGTTCGCGGTGGTCTACGCCCTCGGACGACTCCTGCCGACCGTACCGCTGGTCGCCATCTACACCTACGCCGAGCCCCTCAGCTATCCCGACCCGTATCTGGGATGGCGCATCGGGGTCCATGCCATCCGCTTCCTGGCGTTCCTGACGTTGCTGCGCTTGAGCCCCATCTCGGGCTACCACGGGGCCGAGCACAAGGTCGTCAACGCGATCGAGCAGACGGGAACGGTGGATGAGGAGGTCGTCCGGCGAATGCCGCCGCAACATCTGCGCTGCGGGACGAACCTGCTGGCGGGGATCGCGCCCCTGCTCCTGGCCTTCTCGCCCGACATCCAGATGCCCGCCTGGATGTTGGCCGGGCTGCTCGTGGTGGGCTTCACGCTGCGCCGGCAGATCGGCTGGGTGGTCCAGACGGTCTTCACGACCAAGGAGCCGTCCGCCGAGCAGTTGAGGGCGGGCATCGCCAGCGGGCGCCTCCTGTTGGAGCGGTGGCGAACGACACCGGTCGGCGCGGATTCCCTCGCGGAGCGTCTCTGGCGTCGCGGGCTGCCGCAGGTGCTCATCGGGCTGGCGGTCGGGACGGCGCTGACGCACTACGGTGATGCGGCGCTGCTGTGGTTGCTGCAACGCGGGCTCTAACGAACCCGGTCCCGCCGGGCCGAGAGGGCCCGATGGGACGCGGACCCGTACGAACGAG
>VGFB01000415.1 GCA_016869015.1 Armatimonadota bacterium | reverse complement strand
GATCGCCGCGAGGATGGCGATCACAACGATGACGATCAGGACCTCGATCAGAGTGAAACCGCTGCGACGCTTCATGGTGGGTGTGCCTCCCCTGGGTTGGGTTTCGTCGTGGTCGCCGGCCGCGAGAGTCCTTCGCGTGGGCTGAACCTGTGCGCGGGGCCCGTGGCTTGATCTCGGCTTCCGGTCTCGGCCACTCCACGACTGCGCTTCCGCGCTTCCACCGACCCATATACCGCGTTCCCCGCCGCCCCTCACAGGCTTTTTCGCGGAGCGCAGACCGTGAGCCCTGTCACCGCCCGCGGGGGGAGGCGCCGTGGACGGCCCACAAGGGCCTGACGGCGTCGAGGCGGAAAGAGCAAGCGCTGCGCTTGCCCGACGAAGGAGAACCCTCCCATGAGTCGCCCGGAGCGCCCCAACGTGCTCCAGATCATCTGCCATGACATCGGTCACCATGTCGGGTGCCTTGGTGGGGGCCTCTCGACGCCGTGCATCGACGCGTTGGCGGCCGACGGCGTCCTGTTCGACACGTACTGCTGCTCGGCGGCCCAGTGCTCGCCCTCGCGCGGCAGCATCATGACGGGCCTGTACCCCCATCGGAACGGCCTCATCGGGCTGGCGCACATCGGCTGGGAACTCAACGACGGCGTCCGCTGCCTCCCTCAGTACCTCAACGACGCCGACTACGACACCCACCTGTTCGGTCAACAGCACGAGTCCTCGCATCCGGAGCGCCTCGGCTATCGGGAGATCCACCGGACGGGCGGACGGGCCTGTGAGGTCGGCCCGGCGGTCGCCGCGTTCCTGCGCGATCACGCCGCGACGCGCGACGCCGCGCCCTTCTACCTGAACGCCGGCCTCGTTGAGCCCCACCGGCCCTACCAGCAGGAGGGCTATCGGAGCGACGACCCGGAGGCGGTGACGCTGCTGCCGTGGTTGCCCGACCGGCCGGGCATCCGCCGCGACGTTGCCGACCTCAACGGGCTCATGTACGCGGTCGACGCCGCCGTGGGCACGATCCGCTCCGCCCTGGCCGACACGGGCCTCGACCGCACGACACTGCTCATCTTCACCACCGACCACGGCCTGGCGATGCCGCGGGCCAAGGGGACCTGCTACGACCCGGGGTTGAGGACCGTCCTGATCGTGCGCCTCCCCGGGCGCTTCGACGGCGGGCGCCGCGTCGGCAGCCTGCTGACCAACTGCGACTTCACGCCGACGCTGCTGGACTTCGTGGGCGCGCCCCCGGTGGAAGGGCTCGACGGACGGAGTTTCCTGGGGCTTCTCGACGGAGGGGCGTACGAGCCGCGCGAGTCGGTCTTCGCTGAGATGACCTGGCACGACAAGTACAACCCGATGCGCGCCCTCCGCACCGAGCGGCACAAGTACATCCGCAACTTCGGGGACCGCCCGCTCGTCTACCTCCCGCTGGACGTCTACCAAGGGTGCGCGGGACGCGAGATGCGGGGCGATTACTACGGGTCTCTCCGCCCGGAGGAAGAGCTGTACGATCTTGCGGCGGACCCGCTGGAGAGCCACAACCTCGCTGCCGACCCGGCACATGCCGAGCTCCTGGGGAGCCTCCGGGCGCGCGTGCACACGTGGATGGAGGAGACCGACGACCTGCTGCTCCGTGGCGACGTACCCCCGACCCCCGAGCAAGCCCGGCGCATCGCCGAGTGGAATGAGGACAACTGAACGGCAGTGCGAAGCGAGGAGTGCGAAGTGATGAGCGGACGGCACCGAGGGAGGGCAACTGGGTGCGCGGCGGTCGCCGTGCTCCTCTACGCATCGGCGGGCGGAGGGCAGGAGCCCTCATGGCACCCTCCGACGGAGCCCTCCTCCTTCATCCCCGACGATGCCCGGTGGATCGGCCAGCCTGAGCAGGCGGGGCGCGGTTGGGCGCGCGAGATCCACCTGCGCGGCTCGTGGCGGATCCGGCCCGGCGTGCGCCGCGCGGTGCTCATGACGGCCCCCTCCCAGAGCGCGCGGGTCTACCTGAACGGGCGGCTGGTGCTCACCGCCTACGACCATCTGGAGGCGCTGCCTGCCTGGGTGGAAGCCACGGAGGCTCTGCAGGCAGGCGAGAACGCCGTGGCGGCCGTCGTGCGCTCCGAGTGGCGCCCGGCGTTCTACGCCCAGATGCGCGTGGAGTACGACGACGGCTCGGTGGAAGACCTGACGACCGGTCCGGGCTGGGAGTGCGCCACGGAGCCCGCCGGCGACCGGCGGCCCGCGGCCGACATCGGAGGCTACTACCGACAGGCCGGGGAGGGCCTCTGGGGACGCGAGTTCGCGCTGCTCCCTCGCGAGATGCTGCGGGAGCGCCTGGCGGCGCACAACCGCAAGCTCGAGGCCGACTTCCGCGCCGGGGGCGATCCGCCGCCGCGGATCGACGAGGCGCCCGAGCTGCCGGAGTGGGCCGCGCAGTTCGGCGGGTTCTGTCGCGTCGACGAGGCGACCGGGCAGCTCATTGACGGCGCCGGGCAGGTGCGGCACCTCTTCTTCACGGTCTACAGCCAGCACCGGAATGGCAGTTGGGTGCTACACCTGCCTGACTTCGACTTCGGTCAGTACCAGAGGGACCTCGACCTGATGGCCGAGGCGGGAGTGAACCTGTACCTCCGCTTCACGGGCTGGGACTGGCTGCTCACCAAGGGCGGCGACTGGGCGCCCCTGAAGGAGCAGCCGAACGGGTGGCCGCCGCACTTCGAGCGCGGGATCGACCTGCTGGACCACTTCGTGCGCTGCGCCCGGGCTCACGGGCGGTACATCGTCTTTGAGGGTGACTTCTTCTGGGGCGCTCACGGGGATGTCATCCCCGCGCCGTACCGCTCGCGCTATCACCTCTACCCCGAGGTTCTTGAGGCGGAAGCGTTGGCGATGCGCAAGGTAATGCACCGCTACTCGGAGTGCCCGAACGTCCTGGGCATGATGATCGGCGAGGAGGACATCGTCCTCGCGCATGACTTGGCCAACCCCCACCAACACGCCCTGTTCGCCGACTACCTGAGCCGCAAGTACGGCTCCCTGGACGAGTTCCGCCGGCAGACCCCGCAGGGCTACGACTACGCCGATCACTCGGCGTTCCGTCCGGGCGACCGCCGGCGTGAGTACTTCCCCGGCACGGAGCCCGAGCCCGTGCTCTTCCCGGTGTTCACCCCGGCCGCGGGCGTCTTCGACGCGGCGCGAGACTGGCTCGATATCGCTCTGCCGCTCTGGCCGCAGTACGCCTCCCCGCAAGAGCCGGCGGTCGCCCTCGCGGACCAGAAGTCGTACAATGAGTTCACGCCGCTCGACCCGCTGTGGATCGACTTCTACGAGATGCGCGAGGACGAGCTGCTCTTTGGGATGCTGTCCCGCTGGGCCGAGATCGTGCGGGAGGGGATGCCCAATCAGCTCCTCTTCTACAGCAACGCGCAGGACTTCACCAACAGTTGGCACTTCCTGCACCTCTACCGGCGAGCGCCGCTGCCCTTCGATGTCATCGGCGTCGGTTGCCACGACTCCGGCCAGAACCTCTCCGAGATCCCCCCGCAGTACACGGTCCGGAAGGCGATCAAGGTCATCTCCTCCTACCGGCCCTACGCCCTCGCCCCAGGCAGTCCGGCGCGCGGGATCGCCTCCGGAGAGGGCGAGGGCGGTCGCGCCGACCAGCCGGAGGAGGTCCGCCGGTACTACGGCGGGGCGCTCTTCGATGAGATCGGTGGGGGCGCCGCCTGGACGCAGACGTACACCTGGGGCCACCTCAGCGGCGCGGAGGCGCCCGAAGGTCCCCACGAGACCCCGCTGCTCAGGTGGTTGGGTCAGTTCATGCCCGCCGTCCAGGGCGTCGCCTTCCCGCTGCGCCGCCCGGTTCAGGTTCTCATCATCCGCAACACGAACCTCGCCCACTCGAATCTGAGCGGCCTGGACTACGGCAACGCCATCCGCGTTGCGGAGGCCCTGACCCAGCTCAATGTCGAGTTCGACATCGTGATGGACCGGGATGTGACGGCCGGAGGTGCGGAGCTGCGGAGTTCCGGAGTTGCGGAGACGACCACGGCGGATGACCCGAGGGTCGACTTGGCGGCCTATCGGCTGGTCATCTTGCCCAGCGTCGCGAGTGACCTGTGTGCATCGGCATGGACGGCGCTGGAGACGTGGCTCGCTGACCCGGCCCGCACAGGCCAACGGACTCTTGCCTTCGGGTGGGTCGGGAAGCGCGGGCCGCGGCTGGAGCCGCTGGCGACCTTCCCCGAGGTGCTGCAGCGCTGGACCGGAGCCGCCGACTACGCCGCTTCGGTGCAGTTGCGCGGCAAGCAGACCGTTCAGTGGGCGGCGGGCGCACCGGCCCTGACCGTCGACTTCGGAGGCGCCCTGCCGTGCGGGCTGCTCGACCGGGGCGAAACGCTGCTGATGGCGGCGGACGGCGCGGTGATCGCGCGACGACTGGAGTACCAAGGCAACCCGATCTTCGCCTTCGGCTTCCCGATGGGGCTCAACAACAACGAGTTGTGGGACCTCGCGCCCCAGCAGGACCCGCGCGACGCCCTCGCACCGATCTACGAGGAGCTTGTGCGCGTCGCCGGAGTGGATCGCCCCGTGCTCGCGCCGCACAACCTGCGGGTCTACCTCAGCGGCGATGGGAAGGTGCTTCTGGTGCGCGAGCGCGCCGGGTTGCCGACCGACGCGGACATCGAGGTGCGGCTGCCCGAGGGCGTCACCTACGCGGGCCTGGGCCAGACGCGCGGGGGCGATGGCTACACCAAACTGCACCTCCGCCTGGACCCCTGGGAGAGCGCCTGGTGGAAGGCGGGTTGAGGGGCGGCTACCTGGGCGGCGCATCGCGCGCGGCCTCGGTGCCGTCGATCCTCCCATC
>VGFB01000414.1 GCA_016869015.1 Armatimonadota bacterium | reverse complement strand
GCCGTTCCGGAAGCCGCGGTGATACTCGCGGTACTCCTCCCGCACCGGGTCCCAGAAGATGAGGTTCTGCGAGTCGAAGGCGCCCTCGGTGACGCTGGGCTCGCGGCTGAGCGGCGTGAACCGAATCCCATCACCCGACTTCAGCACGTACAGCCCGAGCGGCTTGCTGCCAAGGATGAGGGTCTTGTAGCGCTCGCCGGGCGGGCAGGCCGGGTTCGCGTCGAGGAAGGTCGCGGTATGGGCCGGATCACCACCGAACGCGGCGACCTTCTCCGGGGTCAGGATGATGTTGTTCGCTCGCGAGCCGTTGAACTCGAAGAGCCCCAATTCCGGCCGCGTCCAGTGGATGCCGTCCGGGCTCTCGGCATAGCAGTAGACGGCCGGATGGTCCTCTCGCGCCTGCGCCGCGGGGCCGCTGAAGCGGTAGTGCAGCCCGTGGTAGTACATCCGGTAGCGGTCGCCGTCGCGGAAGACGGACTGGTACGCCGCTGCATTGCCCTCCCACGGGGCGTCGGTCCGGAAGACGATCTCCCGCCGCACGGGCTGGTGCAGAACCAGTCGCGTGCCGTCCGTCATCGTCTCAGTCAGCGCATCATCGACGAGAAGCTCCAACCGCGAGCCGATGTGGGTCGGCTCCTGAGCCGCCAGTGCCGCAGACATGAGGGAAGCCACCGCCAGTGTGGGCCATGCGATGCGCATCATGTGTCCCGCCTTCGCCGTGGCCGAGTGAAGTTGCGCCCCTCCCCCTTCCGCGAGGTCGGCGACCCAACCTCTGCCGCAAGGCAGCCCCGCCCAGGGCCGCGCGCTTGCCATCTCACAACCGCCACTCACTGTGGTAAGTGACGTTCACCATGAGCGTGATCAACTGGCGTCCCCTCAACCGGGTCGAACCGGCGGCCTTTGGCCGCCCCCTGCTCGTCGGCCGACCCAATGTCCTGAGGCGGGAGGAGTTCCTGGCTCGGGTCGAGGACATCCTGGATCGCGCCTGGCTGACCAACAACGGTCCGTACGTGCAGGAGTTCGAGGCGCGGATCGCCTCGTTGGTGGGGGCCCGTCAGTGCGTGGCCGTGGCCAACGGGACGCTGGCCATCGAGATCGCGGCCCGCGCGCTGGAGTTGGAGGGCGAGGTGATCTGCCCCGCCTTCACCTTCGTCGCCACGGCCCACGCGCTGAAGTGGTGCGGGCTGTCGCCGGTGTTCTGCGACATCGACCCGAAGACGCGCTGCATCGACCCCGCGCAGGCGGAGCGCCTGATCACCTCGCGCACGTCGGGTCTCGTCGGCGTGCATGTCTGGGGAACGCCCTGCGATACGGAGGCCCTCGGCGAGCTGGCTGACGCCTACGGTCTACGGGTCCTCTACGACGCCGCCCACGCCTTCGGGTGCTCGCGCCAGGGGCAGATGATCGGGACCTTCGGCGACGCCGAGACCTTCAGTTTCCACGCCACCAAGTTCGTGAACGCCATCGAGGGGGGCGCCATCGTCACCGACGACGACGACCTCGCGGAGCGGGCGCGGCTGATGCGCAGCTTCGGCCAGGCGTCTCCGGACCGGGTCGTGGCTCTGGGCACGAACGCGAAGTTGAATGAGATCTCTGCAGCGATGGGCCTCGCTTCGCTGGACGCGATGGATGAGATCATCGAGGCGAACCATCGCAACTACGTCTGCTATCGAGAGGCGCTCCACGGCCTGCCCGGGATCACCGTGGCCGAGCACGATGAACGGGAGCGACACAACTACCAGTACGTCGCGATCCTGGTCGATCCCGCGAAAGCCGGGGTCGATCGCGACGACGTGCTGGCTGCGCTCAAGGCCCGAGACGTCCACGCGCGTCCCTACTTCTGGCCGGGGTGCCACCAGGCGGCGCCGTACCGTCTCGATCTGACCGCGAACCGCGCGCCGTTGCCCGTCACCGAGCGGGTGGCCTCCCAGGCCCTCTGCCTGCCGACCGGCCCGACCGTCTCGACCGACGACATCCGCCGCGTGACCGATGTCATCCGCGACGCCGTTGAGGCGTGTCGTCCGCAACGCGTCGCCGTCGGGGACGCCTGGTAGGCGCGCACCCCGACCTTCCGCCATGACAGGGGAAGATGGCTCCTCCGGCGAAGAACCTCAGACCCCTGTCGGAGGGCCGGTTGTGCGCCCCGTAGCGTTGGTGCTGACTCTGGGCCTCTTGTCCGTGTCGAGTTGGGCCGGGCTCGTGGCGTCCGTCGAGCCGGGACCTGCTGAGCCGACGCCCCCTTCCCCGGTACGCGAGATCACGGCGCTCCGCCTCGACGAGCTGATCCTCCTCGATGGCGCGCTCGACGAGGCCTGCTGGCAGTCGGGCCTCTGGCTCGACGATTGGCTCCTCCTCGACGGCGCCGGCCGCAAGCCCTCCGCGCAGACCCGGTTCAAGGCGCGCTTCGATGCGGAGGCCGTGTACCTGGGCGTGATCGCCGAGGAGCCGAACATGGTTGGGCTGCGGGAGGCGTGGGGTCCGGCCCGTGATGAGCCCGTCTACAATGACGACTGCCTCGAGGTCTGGGTCGACCCCGCGAACCGCCGCAGAGAGGCCTACCACCTCATCTTCTCGGTCGCGGGCGGGGTGTGGGACGGCCGGCAGTGGGAGACCCAGGCGCTTGACCCGCGCGCGCCCCTCGGCGCCGGTCCCCGAAGCACGCGCCATGAGGACAAGGCCTGGAACGGGCACGCCCAGGCGGCTTTCGCCCGGGAGGCCGACCGGTGGACCTGCGAAGTGCGCCTTCCGGCGGCCGACTTCGGCCTCTCGCACCTCGTCGAGGGGAGTGTCTGGGGCCTGAACCTCGGCCGCGAGCGTTGGGCGGCGCCGGGCGGCGCCGAGAACAGCTCCCTCACGGGCGCGTTCGCCTGGCCGATGACGGCCTTCGCGGCGTTGGGGCTGGGCTTGCCGCCGGTGGAAGTGGCGAGCCTGAACCTGGACTCGGCCGGGGTGGGCGAGAACGAGGTGCGCTTCGACTGCCGAGCGCCGCGGCGGGACCTGGCGGCGCTCGATGTGCGGCTGACCGCGCGCGACTCCGAGGAGCGCACCGTGCGCTTCGCCGTGCCCCTCGAGGCCGACCAGCCTACCCCCGTGTCCCGCGCCTACCACTTGGCGGCTGCCCCTCAGGCTGCGGTGACGCTGGAGCTGCTGCGCCCCGAATCGGGCGACGTGCTCTATCGGGCCGACATTGCCCGCGACCTCTCCCAGCCCGTCCGGGCCTACCCGCAGGCCAACACCGCCTTCCTGGGAGCCGATCCGTGGACGGTCGATCTCGAGCTCCGGATCGGCGCCACCTCGCTGACGCGCAGCCGCCTGCGGGTCGAGGTGCTGTCCCCCACGGGCCGGGTCCGGCAGCGCCGGCACCTCCAGGACCTGCGCCCCGTGATGCGGCTGAACTTCCGCCCGCGGGCCATCGCCCCACCCGGCGACTGGAAGCTGCGCTTCACGGTCCTCGATGGGAAGCAGGAACTGGGGCGCGCCGAAGTCCCTCTCCGCCTGCTCCGCCCGCCCGTCTGAGGGGCGACCGACCCGCCGTCACATCTCGATCTTCAGCAGCTCCTCCGGCTGGGCCATGAGCTTCTCGAAGGCAGCGGCGAACTCCCGCATGAGGTCGGCGCCGTTCGGCGGGTTCACGCCGAAGACGTACATCTGCGAGTCCACGAACTCCTGGGCGACCGGGTAGTCGGCGAGGTCGTAGCTGACCTCGTGGCTCGCGTGGCGGCAAGTCCACGGGCAGCCCTTGCCATAGCCGACCTTGGCCTGGAAGATGTTCTGCCCCGGCACGGGGATCGTCTGCCAGCGGCCGACGGGCACGCCCTCGGCCTGCAACGCCCTCTCGGCGCGCGCGCGGAAGTCGGGCGCTGTGAGCTCCAGCCCGACGGCCTGCGGGTCGAAGCGCACCGTGTAGGTGTACCACGCCATCCCGCGGCCTTCGGGCACGATCGGGGTCAGGACGCCCGGCATGTCGGCGAGCAGCTCGGTCAACAGCTCGCAGTTCGCCGCGCGGAGCGCGTTGTTCTGGTCCAGGCGCCTGAGCTGGCTGCGGATGAAGGCCTGCCCCATGACATCGCCCCGGTACATCCAGCCCAGGCCGTAGGCGTTGTACTTCTGCATCTGCCGCTCGCGGCCCGGCACCACGATCTCCCCCAGGTATTGCAGCAGCTTCGCGCGCTCGGCGATGACGTCGTCATTGGTCGCGAACAGCCCCCCATAGCTCCCGGTGGTCAGCAGCTTGCTCGCCTGGCTGGAGAAGCCGGCCGCGTCGCCCAGGGCGCCGCACTTGCCGCCCTTGTAGGTGGCGCCGTGGGACTGAGCGCAGTCCTCCAGCACGTACAGGTCGTGCTTCTTGGCGATCGCCTTGATCGGGTCCATGTCGGCGGGCATCCCGTGGATGTGCACCGGGAGCAGGGCCCGGGTCCGGTCGGTAATGCGCTCCTCGATGCGCCCGGGGTCCAGCGTCCACGTGTCCGGCTCGACATCCACGAACACGGGAATGCCGTTGTGGTGCAGCACGGCCGCGGCAGTGGCCCAGTAGGTGAAGGCCGGGCAGATCACCTCATCGCCCGGCTCGATGCCGATTCCGGCCACGCAGCAGTGCAGCGCCGCCGTGCCGCTGTTCACGGGCACCACATGCTTCACACCCAGGCACTCGGCGAAGTCCTTGGCCAGGCCCTCTTCCTGCGCCTGGCGCTGCACGCCGAGGTCCTCCCCGGCGAGCACATCGGCAACGGCCTTGCGATCTTCATCGGTGATATGCGGCCACGGGCGCACGCTGCCCGCCTCGACAACGGGTGTGCCGCCCAACGCCGCCAGCTTGTCAGCCATGGTGCTCAATGCCTCCGTTCGCTCCCGCGAGTATG
>VGFB01000413.1 GCA_016869015.1 Armatimonadota bacterium | reverse complement strand
GGGGCTCGTTGTGCCACACGAGCCCGAACCAGGGCCGGGGCGCCTGCTGCACCCACCGGAGGAAGCGGCTGGTCATCCAGCGTCCGCCCCAGTCGGCCCACCCCATCCGTTGCGGACCGTAGCGGTAGAAGGCCTGCGTCCAGAAGCCGGTCTGGGGGGTGCTCCGGAAGGTCGCCAGGCCGCGCTCGAGGCCCGTGCGTGGCCCGACGAAGTCGTTCCCCGACGCCCCGAAGGTCGCGTAGCCGCGCCGCTGCAACACCTCCGCCAGCGTTGGGATCGCGGGGGGCAGCGTGCGGACGGACTCGCCTTGGTGCTCGCGCGGCGCGAGGCCGGTGAGGAGCGAGAAGCAGGCGGGCAGCGTCCACGATGACTCGCTGTACGCCGCCTCGAACTGCACACCCTCGGCCGCAATCCGGTCGATGTTCGGCGTCGTGGGCCGGTCGTACCCGTAGCACGAGAAGTGATCAGCCCGCGCGGAGTCGATGACGAGAAGCAGTAGGTTGGGCGGGGTCATGAGCAACCGTCGATGGCTGGAAGCAGCAGGTTCGGTCGGGTCATGAGCTGGCATCCATTCGCGCTCGACCCCCGCGCCTCCTCTCCTTCCGGCTCACTCTGATCGCCGCCGTGCCCTCCAGCCCATCCGTCGCCGTCGTAGGACGGAGCGCTGCTCCGTCACCGTCGTTGTCGCAGGACGGAGCGCCACTCCGTCACCCAACAGTCCATGGTTGGCAGAGCACCAGGTCTCGGTCCAGCGCATGGCGGTCCCACAACAACTCGTCGATCGACAGCGGCCAGCACCAGAGGCGCCATGGCGAGGGAACCGCAGATCGCGGTGCCAACGACGAACTCGCTTCGCGAGTGCAACGTATAGGTCTTCATGGCCGTGTCCCGTCCCGTTAGCGCTACGGCCTGCAAGGGACCTGCCGGCAATGGGCGTCACCCACAACCTGTCGCGAACCCCCGCACCCGCTGCCCGAAGCGCGCCTCCACCGCAACCTCCACCACGCCCGTGTCACCCCGCTTCCGCCCGCTCGACACGCGCACTACCCGCGCCTCGCAGACCCGCCGGCCCGCGCGGTCCAGGCCGAAGCCCCATGCGCCGGGCCTTGGCAAGGGGAGCAGCTCCCACGGCAGCGCGACGGTCGCCTCGCCCGGCTCGGGGCCTGCCTTCACCACGAAGATCGCCATGCCGGGGCACTGGCGCACGCAGCGCAGGCAGCCCGTGCACTTCGTCGCGTCGACCCTCGGGAGCGCCGTCGGGTCTGCGCCCACGCGAATCGCCCCCGTCGGGCACGCGGCCTCGCACGGGTCGCACGGAATGCGCTGGTAGCACTCCACGATCGGCGTGGCACCGGCGTCCTCGCCGGTGGACCCACGCCCCCGCCGCCGAGCCGGGCCGGGCCCGACGTTCGCGTCCAGCACTTCGATCCGCGCCCGCGCTTCCCGGACCAGCCGCGCGGTCTCCGCCTCCTCGCCGTACCCCAGCGACGCCGCCGCAGCCCGGCCGGCGATCCGCCCCTCTTCCATCGCGATGGATGCTTCGGAGACCTCGCCCAGGTCCCCGGCGACGTAGACGTGTTCGTCGGAGCTGCGCATCCGCTCGTCTCGCTGGGGCACGCACCCGCCCCGGCGCGGGTCGTCGGCCATCGCGAGGTTCAGCATCCCCGCCAGCTGCGTCTGGGGCCTCAGACCGACCGCGAGGCAGATGAGATCGGCCCGCAGCCGCCGCTCCGATCCGGCAACAACGGCCCCGGTCTCGTCGAGCCGCCCGACGAGCGCACCGGTCACGCTCTCGCAACCGAGCGCCTCCAGAACCGTGTGTTGCGTGAGGATCGGCACCCCGGCGCGCCGCACTCGAGCGGCGTGAACGTCCCAGCCGCCAATCCGCGGCGCCGCCTCCACAATGGCCGCGACCTGGGCCCCGGCCTGCAGCAGCTGGTAGGCCACGATCAGACCGACGTTCCCCGCGCCGACCATCAGCGCCCGTCGGCCGGGAAGCACGCGGTGCAGGTTCATCAGCGTCTGCGCCGCACCCGCGCCCATGACCCCGGGCCGCGTCCAGCCGGGGAACGCCGCCGCCAGCTCCGACGCCCCGGTCGCCAGGATGAGTCGCTCGGCCCGCAGATGGTGGCCCTGCCCGTCGGCAGTGGCACAGCCCAGGACCGGCCCCTCGAAGGCCCCCCACACCACCGTCGAGAGCCGCACCTCCACCCCCAGCGCCTGCACCTCGGCCAGCAGCTGCTCCCCGATCTCGAAGCCCCGCTCCCCGGCGTGGTGGGCGCTCGTGCCGAAGAAGCGATGGATCTGCTTCACCAGCTGCCCGCCCGGGCGGTCCTTCTCATCCAGCAGCGTTACCCACGCCCCGGCTCTCGCCGCCTCGATCGCCGCGCGCAGTCCCGCCGGCCCCGCGCCGACAACGACCACCTCAGCGTCTTCGGGGGCCCGGGCGGCCTCGCCCGTGGAGGCGGCGGCTGCGACGCCGGGGCCGAAGGTCCCCAGCCCCCGCTGCGTCTCGATCCGCATTCCCTCCCGGACCGGGGTGACGCACGTCCGCACGTTCGGGCGGCCATCGACGGTCATCGCGCAGTCGGTGCAGCGGCCGATGGCGCAGAAGACCCCGCGCGGCTCGTTCCGCTGCCGGGAGCGACGCAGCACGCGCTTACCCGCCGCCAGCAGCGCCGCCGCGATCGGCTCGCCGCGGCGTGCGCCCAGCGGCAGGCCGTCGACGTGGATCGCGACCAGCTCGGAGTCGGGGAGCTCGCCCAGGACCGGATGATCGAGGATGCGTCGGGGCATGGTGGTCAGAGCAGATCGAGGATCGAGCGGCCGTCCTCTCGCGCATCTACGACCGCCGCGTGAGCGTCTCGGAGGCGCTCGAACAGCGTCTCCCCGGGGCTCAGCCCGCAGACCGTCTCCAGCACGTGCTCGACGCCGCGCGGGTAGATCTCCTCCGCGAAGAGCCGGTCCTTCTCGAAGGGCGCGCCGGACTCATCGGTCGCGCGGAACAGCATCCCGGCAGCCGCGCACAGCGTTGTGACCGGAGC
Organism: Armatimonadota bacterium; assembly: GCA_016869015.1. GTDB lineage: Bacteria > Armatimonadota > Zipacnadia > Zipacnadales > VGFC01 > VGFC01. Next base: position 1,816 of record VGFB01000413.1, on the reverse strand, counting down.
CTCGATGCCCTGCGCCTCGTCGAACCGCAGCGCGCCGATGACGCGGTCCTCCGGCCCGAGCTTCCGCTGCAGATCGCGGCCCACCCGGTAGATCGTATCGCCCAGCGCCCGGTTGCTGAAGCGCGAGAGCAGGTCCTCGATGTGCGCGCCCTGGTTGGTCTCGTCGAGTTCCTCCGGGTAGGCCGCCATCAGCGACCGCGCCGACTCCCACATCCCCGCCCGAGTGGCGGGTCCGACGCGCGGATGCTCGACCGCCTGCCAGGTCGTCGTCAGCTCGGGCGCCTCGAGATGCGCGAAGTAGGCGCACAACGCGTGGCCCAGGTTGTGGATGAACGACTTCCGGTCGACGTAAGCCGTGATGTTCTGCTTGGCGTCCAGGCCCCTCACCGGCGGCACTCCGCCCAGGAACCCCTTCGCGTCGCAGATGAGCGTGTTGTACGCCTCAGCGTAGACCAGCAGCGGGTCGCGCGCCTCCTCCTCGGGGCTCATGATCGGCACCATCTTGCCGATGCTCGTCTCCACCAGCCCCAGGCGCGCCTCGAGGGGAAAGCCCTCCGGCAGCAGCGATCGCACGCCCTCGCGCACCACGTGCGCGGCCTCGCGCAGGTTCTCGGCGAGGATGATGTCCAGCGGCGAGCCGCCCGCCGCGTCTCTCAGCAGCAGCCCTTGGGCGATGCCGGGGTAGGTGAACCTCAGGTAGTCCGGCCCGACCGAGGTCGCCGCGCAGTCGCAGTCCGCCAGCTCCCGCGCCACCGCCTCCGGGTCGCGCCCGTCGACCGCGCGGACGTTCCTCACCCGCAGCGTCGCCGGCGCGCGGTCCTTCACCTCCACCGTGTACTCGCGCCGCGCGTTCAGCGCCGCCAGCACCGCGGGGTTCACCTCGCTGAACACGACCTCGTAGCCGGCCGCCGAGAAGAGCTGGGCCACGAACGAGCGCCCCACCTTCCCCGCCCCCATCTGCACGAACTTGCGCATCGAGCCTCCCGGCGGCTGCGGTGGATCTGGTGCAGGCTTCCAGCCTGCGGCCGTGCCGTTGCCGTCCTCCCCTCTCCTTCAGGAGAAGGGCCGGAGGTGAGGCCCCCGTTGCCGCCCCTACCCTCCCAGCGCCCGGTCCACCTTGTTGATCGCGGCCGCCATGAGCTTCGCGTGCTCAGCGGCCATGTTCACGTTGAACCCGAACCGCAGCGCCCGGTTCAGGATCGAGAGCGTCTGGGGCAGCATCTCCCGCGAGTACTCGACCGAGCCGTGGTAGTGTGGATCGGTCCACGGGTAGCCGGCGGCGTTTGCGCTGTTCTTGTCCAGAACCGAGTCCCAGTACCGGTAGATGTGCCGGTCCGGGAAGCCCGCATTGTGCGCGGTCCCGGCCCCCAGGCCCTCGGCCGCCAGAGCCTCGCAGTAGCGCTTCGCGAGGTCCTCGGTGTGCACGATGACCGCCGCGCTGATCCCGCACTCGCCCTCGGGGTCGTCCACGTGCTGGCGGACGTACCCTCGCGGCTCCTCCAGCGCCTCGATGAAGGCCCGCTTCAGCGTCCGCGTGTGGCTCAGGATGTCGCCGATCTTGCTGAGCTGCACGCAGGCGATGGCGCCCATGATCTCGCTGGGCCGATAGCACTGCCCCGAGAAGGGCGGCAGCGGCCAGCCGCGCTCCGGTTCCCACATCGGCAGCGCGGGATCGGAGGCGAACCGCGCGCGCGTCGCGATGTGCTCGTCATCGGTGAAGGCGAGCCCGCCTTCCCCGCAGCTGATGATCTTGAAGTAGTTGAGGCTCCACGCGCCCGCATCGCCCCACGTCCCGCAGTACCTGCCCTTGTACTGC
>VGFB01000412.1 GCA_016869015.1 Armatimonadota bacterium | reverse complement strand
GTGAGCAGCACCCGGCTGGAGCCGGCGATCAGGGCCAGCTTGCCGTCCGACTCCTCGGCCAGGCCTTCCACCAAGACCAGTTTGGCGTTCCAGTTTCCGCCGGCCGCCGTGATCGCCTCGAGAGTCGTCGGGGCGGGCTTCGGCTTTCCCGAGAAGAACCCGGCGATCGAGCTGCCGATCTTCGAGAGGAACCCGCCTTTGGGACGATTCTGCTCGATGTACAGGAAGGTGGCCTGCAGGGCTTCCATCTCGGCGTCGAGCCGCTCACGGTCCACAGTGAGCTCTGGCGGCAGGCCCTTCTGCACGGTCGCGGTGGAGGCCGGGGCTGACGGGCCGTCAGAGGAGGGGGCCGGCGCGCCCGAGGTGGCCTCGTCGGCCGCCTTCGGGGCTTCAGATGACGCCTGGCCCAGGGCGACACAACTCGCCGCGAGTGGCAAGAGCAGCAGGACGGCCACCGGCCCGAGGCCGGAGCGCCGCCGCGAGCGGACATTCATCCCGGATTACGCCTTCCCTTCCGATGACGGCGGGGCCGGATGAGCTCGACGAGGGGGCACGGGGTCCTCGCCACCCGGACAGAACGGGTTGCACCGCGCGATTCGCTTGATGCCCAGCCACACGCCTGCCGATAGACCGTGGATCTCGATCGCCTGCCTCGTGTACTCGGAACAGGACGGCGCAAACCGGCACATCGGCGGCAGGAAGCGGGAGATCCACCGCTGGTAGAAACGGATGAGCCGCAGCGCAATCCGGCTCATGGCGCCGCCTCGTGGACACTCCTCTCAGAGGTCGGGAGGAGTCCGGCCCGCCGGAGCAAGGTCGCCATCTCACGACTCAGTGCCGTGAAAGCGACCTTGGCGGCCGCGGGCTGTGCCACGAACACGAGGTCGGCCGGTAGCTCAGTCGGCGGCGCCAGCTGGCGGAACGCCTCCCTCAGCCGCCGCCGTTGGCGGTTCCGGCGGACGGCCCCGCCGACCGCCTTGCCCGCAACGAACGCCGCCCGCAGGGCTCCCTCCGGACGCCCCACGCACGCGAGCGTCAAGGCACGACCCCGGTAGCGCTTCCCCTGGCGAAACACGCGGTCGAAGTCGCCCTTGCGCTTAAGGACCGCCACCTTGCCGATTCGGCCGGAGCCCTCGCTTTGGTCGTTTGCAGCCGTGCCCTACACCGCCAGCTTCGCCCGACCCTTGGCCCGGCGGCGGGCGATGACCCGCCGTCCGGCGGGGGTGCTCATCCGCGCACGGAAGCCGTGCTTGCGCTGCCGCTTCCTCTTCTTCGGTTGCCAAGTCCGCTTCATGATGCGTCTTCTCCTCCGTGCGCGGCCTCGCCGTTCCACCAGCGTCCCGCGCGCGGTTCGGGCGCACGTCGCTGCGGCAAGTCGCACAGGCGCGGGGACGCGACCAAACGTCCCGGCCGTCGCCCGTCGACCCAATGGCCGGACTGCCCTGCGAAACGTAGGGCCGTATAGTACCACAACCGGTCGGCGTTTCACAAGCCCTTGAACGAGCGGCTCCCACTGTTCGTTGACCGCCCCTCCGGGCCCGTGCTATACTCGCGGCGCTTGACGCCGAGGACCCTGGACGGAGGCGTGCCGTTGTGGGACATCTGATCCGGATGGAGAAGTGGGCCGAGAACCTCGATGAGGTGACGGTGGGGGAGTGGCTGAAGCGAGAGGGCGACTCCGTGGCCCCCGGGGAGGCGGTCGCTGAGCTGATCACCGAGAAGGCCACCTTTCAGTATACCCCCGAGGAGGGGGGCGTGCTGCTGCGCATCCTGGCGGAAGAGAACAGCACCGTGCCCGTCGGCTTCGTGATCGGCTTCATCGGTGAGCCGAATGAGCCTTTGCCGGAAGGACTCGAGGAGGAGAACCGAGCCCTCATCGACGCGAAGAAGGCCGAGGCCCGCCTCACCCCGGGCGCGCCGGCGGCGCGCTCCGGTCCGCCGGCGTCGGCGGGAGGCGTGGTGCGCGCAACGCCCCCGGCTCGCCGTCTGGCCCGCGACCGAGGCGTCGAGCTGGAGACGATTGCCGAGTGGCTCGGCAACGGCCGCCGCATCACGGACCGCGAGGTGCAGGCGTATCTCGACGGACACCCGGGGGGAAGTACTCATGCCGACGCCTGAGCCGCGGGTTGCGCTCGTGACGGGGGGCAATCAGGGGATCGGTCGCGCGACGGCCCTGGCCCTGGCCGCCGACGGGTGCCGTGTCGCCGTGAACGACATCGTCCCAGCGGAGGCCGCTGCCGAGACGCTGGCCGCCCTGTGCGCGACCGGCGCGCAGGCGATCTACTGCCAGGCCGACGTGCGCGACCCCGAGGGTGTAAGGGCCATGGTCGACCGCGTCGCGGAGGAGCTCGGGGGGTTGCACGTTCTGGTGAACAACGCCGGGATCATCCGCGACAACTACCTCGCGTTCATGAAGCTCGAGGAGTGGGACGATGTAGTTGACATCTCCCTGAAGGGCGCCTTCCTCTGCACGAAGACGGCGGTCCGCAAGATGCTGCGCGGGAAGTGGGGGAGGGTCATCAGCCTCTCCTCCGACGCGGGTCTCATGGGCGACATGCGTCGGGTGAACTACTCGGCGGCGAAGGCGGGAATCGCCGGGTTCACCAAGGCCGCGGCCCGCGAGCTGGCGGCGCAGGGCATCACGGTGAACGCTGTGGCGCCGGGCATCATCAACACCGCCATGACGGCCGACATGGACGAGCCGCGCGTGAAGGGTCTCCTCGATCTCATCCCCCTGGGCCGGTTCGGCGACCCCGAGGAGGTCGCCGCCCTCATCCGCTTCCTCGCGAGCCCGGACGCGTCGTACATCACCGGCCAGGTCTTCCAGGTTGACGGCGGACTGCGGATGTGAGGGTCAGCCCCCGGCCGGAACCTTCAGTAGCCCACCGGCGTCTGTGAGAGAAGCGCCGCGCCGCTCAATCCTCCGTCGGAAATGGGCCTGATGTCCGCTCTGCCTGCGCGCAACCGGCGACGAGTCGTCGTCACCGGGCTGGGGGTCGTGACGTGCCTCGGCACGGGCCTCGACGCCTTCTGGCGCGGTCTCATCGAGGGCCGCAGCGGCATCGCGCCCCTCACGAAGTTCGACCCCACCGGCCTGCGCAACGCGAAGGCCGGCCAGGTACGGGGCTGGTCGTTCGACCCGTCAGCCTTTGGCCTCAGCGACCCACCGGATGAAGCGACCCAGTTCCTCCTGGTCGCGGCTCGGGAGGCGCTGGCCCAGGCCGGGCTCGCGGGCGGCGCCTTCGACGGGGCGCGAGCGGGGATGTCCCTCGCGACGAACTTCGGCGGCGGGATGTCGTGGGAGGAGCACGTCCGGCGTCGTCTCGCCGAGCAGCCGGGCAACCACACCTTCCCCGAGTCGTCGTTCCATGCGCCGCTCGTGCGCCTGGCGCGCGTCTTCGGCTTGCGAGGGCCGGGGACGCTGCTCTCCAACGCCTGCGCCTCGGGAACGGCCGCGGTCGGCTGTGCTCTGGAGGCGATCCGCCACGGCCGCGCCGACGTCGTGTTGGCGGGCGGCCACGACTCCCTCTCGCCCTCGTGCGCGGCGGGCCTCAGCATCCTGGCCACGACGACACGCGAGGAGATCCGCCCCTTCAGCGCCAACCGCTCGGGGACGCTCTTCGGCGAGGGCGCCGCGGCGTTGGTCCTCGAAGACCTCGACCATGCGAAGGCGCGCGGCGCGGAGCCGCTGGCCGAAGTCCTCGGCGCGTGGCAGACCAACAACGCCTATCACCTGACGGCGCCCGACAAGGGCGCGCGCGGGATGACGCGCGTCTTGGCGGAGGCCATCGCGGAGGCGGGTGTCGCGCCGACGGCCATCGACTACGTGAACGCTCACGGCACCGGCACCCAGGCCCACGATCCCGAGGAGACGCACGCGATCAGGGCTGTGCTTGGCGAACACGCGTATCGGATACCGGTCTCCTCGATCAAGGCCGCCCTCGCGCATACGATGGGCGCAGCCGGCGCCTGTGAAGCGGTCGCAACCGTGCAGACCCTCCGCACGGGGATCGTGCCGCCAACCCTCAACTACGATCAGCCCGATCCCGAGTGCGATCTGGACTACGTGCCCAACGTCGCCCGCGAGACCCGCGTGCAGTGCGCCGCCTCGATGTCGGCAGGCGTCGGCGGCTCCAACGCCTGCGTCATCCTCCGGGCCGTTCCGCCTATTCGGAGCGGAGACGGGGTAGGGGGTGAGGCCCCATGAGCCGCGCCCTCATCACCGGCCTCGCTCCCATCTGCGCCGTCGGCATCGGGCACGAGGACTTCGCCGCCGGCCTCGCCCAGGGCCGCGAGGGGGTACGCCCGGTCGAGTCCTTCAACCCGGAAGCCTACGACTACCGCGTCGCCGCCGAGTGTCTCGACTTCGCGCTGGCGGACTTCCTGGAATCGGAGAAGACGTACCTGGACCGCTGCTCGGAGCTGACGCTCGCCGCGTGCGCCCTGGCCTTCGAGGACGCGGGCCTCACACCGGGCGACGTCGAGCCCGAGCGCGTGGGTCTCGTGTTCGGCACCGCCTACGGCCCTCTGGACACGATGTGGGCGCACACGCGGCGCGTGCAGACCGGCGGCTTGCGGCGGGCGTCGTCGGTGTTGTTCCTGCACAGCTTCGTGAACACGCCGATCAGCCTGGCCTCCATCGAGTTCGACATCCGTGGCCCGGTCGCGTGCTTCTGTCAGGGGATGGCGTCCGCCGGCGCCGCGATGCAGTTCGCCGGCGACCTGGTTGCCGACGGGCGCGCCGACCTGGTGCTGGCTGGGGGCGTCGACGCGCTCTCGGAGGTCCTCTACGCGGCGCTGAACGATGAGGGCCGTCTGGGGGACGGCTTCGTGCCGGGTGAGGCGGCGGCGCTGCTGGTGCTGC
>VGFB01000411.1 GCA_016869015.1 Armatimonadota bacterium | reverse complement strand
CCGTTCCTCATCGAAAGCGAGTATGCCCACGATTACTCCCACATCGAGGGGCATGGCGGGTGGCGCATCGATCCCGTCCGCCTGCGACATCCCTTCCTCGGCGGCGCGTGCCACGCGGTCGACCTTGTCCGCTGGGTCGGCGGCCAGCCCGCTGAGGCCTTCGCCTATGCGAACCGGCTCTCGCTGAAGCACTGGCCGGTAGACGACTGCACGGTTGCCTGCTACAAGTTCGAAAGCGGGGCGCTGGGCAAGGTGGTCTGCTCGGTCGGCTGCAAGCGTGCCTACACGATGCGGTCGGTTTTCTGGGGCACGAAGGGCACGGTGATCTGCGACAACACCAGCCCCTCGATCACCCTCTACACCGAGGAGGCTGACCCACGGCTGCCCGCCGGCGTGCCCTCAGGTCAGACGATCCCGATCGACATCCCGGTCGGTACGCAACTGAAGATGACGGAAGCCGAGAATCGGGCCTTCATCGCCGCCATCCGCGGCGACGCCGAGCTCGTGATGACCGCTCGCGAGGGCGCGAAGACGGTCGCCTGCTGCCTCGCCGCCATCGAGTCGGCGGCCTCCGGCCAACCGGTCCCGGTCGTGTCCGACTTCTGAGCGCGAGCCAGCGCCGTACGCGCCGTCAGAACGGATCAGGGCGCCCTCATCGGGCGCCCTTGCTGTTTGCGCATGGGGTGGGCGACGGGATTTGAACCCGCGATCTCCAGATCCACAGTCTGGCGCCTTACCGCTTGGCCACGCCCACCACGTGAGCCGCCATTATAGGCAAGCCCGCCCAAGAACGCAAGGGGTTGGGCGACCCGCTCAGTGCCCCCTCAAATACGCGTGGGCCAGCTCCCCCGCGCCGTACATGAGCGCGAGACCGACCGCCAGCGCACAGGCACACCGCAGCCAGTCGCGGCGCTCGTGGGCGATCGAAGGGAGAAGGTCGGTGAGCGCGACGTACAGGAAGGTCCCCGCGCTCACCGCAACGGCGAGGCTTCGGAGGTCATGGCTCAACCCGCGCAGCAGGTAGAACGCCAGGAAGGCGCCCGCCGGCGTAGACAGCGAGAGGATGCCGACCAGCGACAGCACGCGCTTCTGATGGAAGCCCCCCGCGACCAGTATGCTGCTCAGCGAGAAGACCACCGGCAGGTGATGCGCGACGATCGCCAGGAAGACAATCGGCCCGAGCCGTGGGATCAGTGCCCCGCTGGCGAGCACCACGCCGTCAATGAAGCTATGGAGCGTGATGCCCGCATAGAACGTGTACCCGAGGGCCTGGAAGTGGTCGCAGGCCTCGTGGTCGTGTTCGCAGAAGTGGGTCGCGATCAGCCGCTCCAGCAAGAACACGAACAACAGCCCCCCCAACGCCCCGACACCCACCCAGCGCGGCACGTGCTCCGCCGCCTCCGGCAGCATGTGCAGGAACGCCGCCCCCAGCAGCACGCCGCTCGCGAAGGCCGTTAGCAGGTCTCGTTGCCCGGGCTTCCACCGGGCCGCCAGCGGCAGCAGTCCCGCGATCCACGTGACCGCCACCACGCTCAGGCTGTAGATCAGCAGCGCCTGCATCGGCTCGCTCCCGCGGAAATCAGGGACAGGCGCCGATTCCCTGCATACGTCCGCAGGAGATTGGCGCCTGTCCCTAACCTCCGCCAATCTCAACGTAGCACATCAGCTCTCCGCTCAGCGGGCTCCATTGATCCGGGCCGCCGAAATCGGAGTGCCCGAAGTCCGCCGACCCGTCCCCGGCCGTGAAGAGCCGCCCCTCCGGGTTCCCCGTGTACCAGACCTCGTTCTCGCCGTCCACGAGCTGCACAGCCGGCGCCTCGAGGCTGACCCAGGCCCACCCGCTTCTCTCCAGCGTCACCCGATGCTCGTGCCCGTTCAGACGGAAGACCGCGCTGCGCCCGGCCTCCCCGCGCACGAAGGCCCGCACCGTCACCCGGGTCGCCCCCGCCGGAGGCGAGAACCGCAGTCGTTTCCGCACCCACTGCGTGCCGGTTGGATCGGTGAACCAGCCGCTGATCTCCGGGTTGCCGTCGTCCTCCCGCACGACCAGCACCCCCTCCTCCGTGACACGCGGCCCGGGAGGCGGGGGCAGGGCGAAGTCGAGGGGCGGCCGCGGCTTCGGATTCGCGTCCAGCCCCTGGGTCCGGTACTTGCGGAAGAGATGGCACAGCTCGTCGGGGCGCACCGGTACATACCCCGGCCCCAGCGCCTGGATGATCTCCGCGATCTGGTTGGGGCCCACCGCAAACCCATTCGTGCCGCAGAGGAGAAACGCGGGCCGCATCGGGGGCGTCCGCTTCCGGATGCGCTCGATCAGCACCTCGACGTCGCTCCACGGCTTCTCCCACGGGTTGAGGTCCACCCAGATTGCCGACGTATCGCCCAGCAGCTCCTGCCGCTGCTCGGTCGGCACGCCGTACTCGCCGAAGAGGCCATCGGGCTTCAGCGTCTCGGCCATCTGCCCGGCGCGCGTGCTGCCGCCGAGGAACCACAGCTGCCGGTGCCCGAGTCGCTCCATGTACGGCCGCGTGAGCCCCAGGAACTCCCCGTAGTAGGTCGCGACATCCCCCAGCGCGGCGCCGTAGACGTCCGGGTACACATAGCCCAGGCCGTCCATCGTGAACAGCAAGTCGTTCTCCGTGGCCGTCTCGTACCAATAACGCACCGGCCCGGGGGTCAACTCCACCTGCGTCGGGCACATCGCCCAGCCCAACGGGAGCTTCCCCCGCAGCGGCTGCTCCCACAGTGCGCCGACGGCGCTGTAGAGGTTCATGCCGAAGTTGTCGCCGTCGGAGATGATGAAGCTGATGTAGACCTCCGGGCCAAGGCTGCCAAAGGCCTGCGGCTTCGGGGCGAGTGGCTCCGGCATCGCCTCACCGCACAGCACGCTGAGGTTGTACGCGCCCGCTGTGCAGACGGTGCTCTTCGCGTACTGCGACGCCACGTACACCCCCCGGTACTCCCCGATCCCGCCCTCCTCGCCGTCCTGCCACCATCCGTGGACCGCGCCGTGGGCCGGCAGGCGCGCCAGAAGGCGCTCGAAGAAGAGCAGCTGCTCCGGCGGCACGCGGAACTCCCGCGCGGCGTCCAGCCAGAACGTGAACATGCGATGCTGGACCAGGTAGTCACGCGGGGCGGGGACGCCGGGTAGCAGACACGCGGCCGCCCGGTGGTTTAGCGCGGGCCAGTGTTGCTCCAGCACCCTCTCGTACGCCGCCACCGGGTCGGCACACTGGCCGCGCAGGTCCTCCATTACCCGCAGGCCGTACCGGTCCGCCAGCTCTTGAGTGGCGATGACGCCGTCCCGCACCCCCGCCAGCGTCGTTGCCACATTGATCGAGTGCGGCTCCGCGGGGTCGTAGACAACCGCCCCCTTGGCCTCGTCGCCCAACTCCGCCAGCAGCGCCTCCACGTTCGGGCAGTCCACCCGTTCCCGCGCCGTCCCCAAGAGGTTCCTCAGCCACTGCTCATCCTGAAACTGCGACAGCACCCACACTCGCGGGCGCGTTCGGTTCACCAGCCCCTGCAGGCTGAGCGCGAGGAGCTGCTCGTCGGGGGGCATCCCGCACACGTCCAGCACAGTGAGGCGCTCGCCGGGCTCGGGCGCGCGGTCGATGAACGGCTCGAACGGGCCAGGGGTCTCCGTGGCCGGCCGCACGTACCGGGCCCGCGCCGCTTGGCGGGTCGCCTCGGCCTGTTCCTCGCTGAGGGCCCCAACGCGCTCCAGCAGGTGCGCGCTGACCGCCACGATCAGCTGCTCCTGCTGCTGCAGTGTGAACTGTGGGCTCAGCGTAGCGCCCGCCCATGCATCCACCGCGCCACCGAACTCCGGGCAGTGGTGTTCGATCAGGCAGACGGGATGGCCGACCGGCTGCCCGCCCTTGACCGCTGAGACCACCGGGATGAGTCGATCCTCTGCCGGCAGCCCCAACACGTGGTCCTGCCCGGCCGCCCGCGAGGCCTCGAGGTCCATGTCGGGCCGCGGGAACTGCACAACGCCGGGCGGCGCCGCCGGAAGCGGCAGCCAACCCAGTCCCAGCGGGTCGTCGGGCGCATGGGCCAGCGCATCGACATCCGCCGCCTCGCCCCACACGCCTGTGCCCAGTTGCTTGTGCGAGATGAACTCCCAGCCCAGCGAGTCGATCTTGTCGACCCATCGGCCGTCCTCGCGCACGCACGGATGGCAGAAAGGCACGCCGCCGAAGGCGATCAGGCTTCCGCCGTCCGCATGGAAGCGCCGCAGGTTCTCCCGCGCACCGTAGGGGAAGGTGTTGCCGTACACGTGCGCCAGCGCGCGATGCCGGTTCGCGTTGAGGACGGCGGGGTCGGCCAGCTGCGCCGCCGAGAGGTACGCCACCTCGATACCCGCCCGACTCAGACAGTAACCCACGAACTCCGGCGTGATCTGGGGCGAGGCAATGTAATGGGGGAAGCCAGGCTCCGCGAAGACCGCCACCGGCGCCTCCGCTGCCGCCTGACCCATCGCTGCAGCGATCAACGCCGCCAACCACAGTGCTTGTCGTCTGCCGTTTGCCGTCATCCGCGGCTCCGCAGCTCCGCAGCCCCGTCACTCCGGCCGTAGAACTCCTCCACCGACGCCACCAACTCCGCCAACCCCTCCATGAAGGGCTTCCTGGCCTCCCATCCCAGTAGCTCTCGGGCCTTCGTTACATCGGCCCTCGTGTGCCGCACATCGCCCTTCTGTGTGTCCTGATGCTCGACCAGCGCCTTCCGCCCCATGACCTCCTCAAAGCAGGCGATGACCTCGTTCACCGTCAGGTTGCTGCCGCCCCCGATGTTGAACACCTCGCCGACGCAGGGCCTCTCGACCGCGGCGAGGTTGGCCTCGACCGCGTCGGAGACGTG
>VGFB01000410.1 GCA_016869015.1 Armatimonadota bacterium | reverse complement strand
CGCCAAGGTGCAGGAGGCCTTGGGGGGAGCGTACCTCTCGGCGTTCCCGGAGGAGTTCCTGGATCGGCTGGAGACGCGGGATCGGGTGACGTGGGCGCCGCTGTATGTGATCCACAAGATCATGGCGGGGCTGTACGACCAGTACACGCTGGCGGGGAACGAGCAGGCGCTGGATGTGCTCGTGAGGATGGCCGACTACTACAAGACGCGCGCGGACAAGCTCACCGACTTCGAGATGGAGCGGATGCTGCAGACGGAGTTCGGTGGGATGTCGGAGGTGCTCCACAATCTGTATGGGATCACGGGCGACCCGGAGCATCTCGCGGTCGCGAAGCGGTACGATCAGGCCGCATTTCTGGGGCCGCTGGCGCTGAGGGTGGACAACCTGAGCCACATCCACGGGAACACGCAGATCCCCAAGATCTGCGGCGCGGCAAGGCGATATGAGCTGACCGGCGAGCCGATCTACCGGGACCTCACGGACTTCTTCTGGCACCGCGTCGTGGACACGCGCTGCTACGCCACGGGCGGGACCACGAGCGGGGAGGTGTGGCCGGAGCCCAACCAGCTCGCGGGGACGCTGGCCGTGAACAACCAGGAGTGCTGCAAGACGCACAACATGCTGAAAGTGACCCGGTACCTGTTCCAGTGGACGGCTGACCCCCAGCTGACGGACTACCAACAGCGGGCGTTCTGGAACGGGATCGTCGGCACGAACCGGCCCAGCGACGGGCAGCTGATCTACTACGTGCCGCTCGCGACGGGGTTCAGCAAGGCCTGGGGGACGCCGTACGACAGCTTCTGGTGCTGCTATGGGACAGGGGTCGAGACGTTCGCGAAGCTGAACGACAGCGTCTACTTCCACGACGAAGACGACCTGTACGTGAACCTGTTCGTGGCCTCGACAGTGAACTGGAAGGCGAAGGGGGTGAGGGTGCAGCAGGTCACGGAGTTCCCGGAGGAGCCGGGCACGACGTTCGTCGTCCACGCGGAGAGGCCCGTGCGGTTCGGGCTGCGGGTGCATGTGCCGTACTGGGCGACGGACGGCGTGAGGGTCAGCGTGAACGGGAAGCAACTGGCCACCGAGGCGAAGCCGACCTCGTACCTGCGGATCGAGCGGGAGTGGAACGACGGGGACCGGGTGGAGGTGCAGATGCCCTTCGCGCTGTACGCGGCGCCGATGCCCGACGACCCGGAGCTGGTCGCGATCATGTACGGGCCGGTGGTGCTGGCGGGGATCGACGCGCCAGCAGACGGGTACGTGCTCGCCGACCCCACGCGGCCGGAGACGTGGGTGACGAAGACCGATGAGGGTCCGCTGACCTTCGCGGCGGACGTGCAGGGCGCGACGGTGAAGCTGATCCCGTGGTACCAGGTCCTCGATGAGCGGTACGGGGTGTACTGGCGCGTCACCCCGGAGGGCAGCGAGCGGCACCGGGCGATTCTGGCGGCGGAAGAGGCGAGGAAGCAGCGGGAGGCGCGGTTCGTGGACCGGGTGAGGGTCGGCGACCCGGAGTCCGAGCGCGCCCACAATCTGCAGGGCGAGCGGATGGGCGACGGGCCGTTCCAGCGCGGGCATCACTGGCGGCACGCGCCGGAGGGGTGGTTCAGCTGGGACCTGAAGGTGCTACCCGATCGGCCCATGACGCTGGTCTGCGAGTACTGGGGGAGCGACGTGCCGCCGAGGACGTTCGACATCCGCATCGACGAGCAGCCGCTGGCGACACAGGCGCTGGACCGCAACCGGCCGAACGAGTTCTTCGAGGTCGAGTACGCGATCCCACCGGAGCTGACGCGGGGCAAGGACAAGGTGACCGTGAGATTCCAGGCGCACCCCGGCAACACGGCGGGCGGTGTGTTCGACTGCGGGATCCTGAGGCCGGAGGAATGACGATGCTGACGCTCGTGCTGACGGCTTGCTGCGCGGCGCCGATGCAGGCCCAGGAGGACGGGCTGCGGATCGCGCTGGAGGACGGGCGGGCGGTCGTGACCCGCGACGGCGAAGCGGTGCTGGAGTACCAGTTCGGAGCCGATCTGCCGAAGCCGTTCGTCCAGCCGCTGCTGACGCCGTCGGGGCGCCCGGTCACCATGGCGAGCCCGCCGGATCACGTGCATCACCGGGGGTTGATGTTCGCGCTGGGCAATGTGGCGTTTGCGGGCGAGGAGGCGCAGTACGTCGTGTTCTGGGGCGAGGCCGGCGCGCCGGAGCGACTGGGGCGCATCGTTCACGTCCCCGGTTCGGAGGGGATCGAGGCGGGCGGGACGGATCGGGTTACGCTGCGCGCGCGGAACGAGTGGCGCCGACAGAGCGATCAGGCACTCATGCTGACCGAGAACCGGCGGATCACTGTGCGTGAGACGACGGACCCGAGCCGCAATCTGCTGACCTGGGAGACGGAGCTCGTCGCCCCGACACGGGACGTCGTGCTCGGGCCGACCGAGGGGCGCGAGGTGAGCTACTACGGGTTGGGCCTGCGGACGCCGCCCGACATGACCGGCGGGGCCGTCTTCGACGCGAACGGGAAGACCGGCGAGGCGGAGGTGCTGGGCGACGATGCCCCGTGGTGCGCCTACCTCGGGCCGAGCGAGCCGAAGCGTGGCTTCGCGATGTTCGACCATCCCGCGAACCGGCGACACCCGACCGGGTGGTTCGTCATGAGCGCGGGCTTCGGGTACATGACCGCCAGCGTCGTCTGCCACGAGCCGCTGCCGCTGCCGACGGGCAAACCGCTGCGGCTGCGGTACGGGGTGTGCGCGTTCGACGGCGAGCCGACGGCGGAGGAGGTGGAGCAGTGGTATCGGGAGTGGGTGGCGGCGGAGCCGTAGACGACGACGTCCACCACGAAGACGCGAAGAGCACGAAGCGGCACGAAGACGGCACGGCAACCACGAAATACACGAAACACACGAAAGGGAACGGCAACGGCTCACCGCCCGCCACAGCGGCCGCCGGGACGGCGGCGGTTCCAGTGGACGTCAAGGGCACGGCAGAAGCGCGGGCGCGATGAATCGCGCCTACCGTGCGCGGTAGACGTGGACGGCGAGAGGGGCGAGGGTGTCCGTGAGGCGGCCCTCGGAGATCGGCAGCGTTCGGCCCCCGAAGAGGACCTCAACGGTTCTCTCCCCCGGAAGGGGTAGGGTGGCGGTGACCTCGGCGGCGCCGGCGTTCGTCGCGATCAGGTAGGTGTCTCCCTCGCCCACGAAGCGGGCGGCGTCGAGGCCCTGGCGCGCCGCATCGAGTGTTGTGCCCCAGGCGACGGGGGCCGAGCTGCATCTGGGCCCACGACCCGCCGAGGGGGGCGAGGCGGTTGGGGGTGGTGTGCAGCGGATGGGCGGCGTCCATCCAGCCCAGGGGGCTCGCCGCCGACGCCGTGTTGGCGACGGACGCCTCCCAGCCACGTCACCATCGAGGGGTAGTTGCAGTCCGTGAGCACCGCGGCGCCGCCCTCCCTCACGAACCGGAGCAGCGGCTCGGCGTGCGCCGAGAGGTCCTGCGGGTTGGAGTAGTTGAACAGCGCGCCGCCGAGCAGAACGTCGAACTCGCTCAGCCGCCCGACGAGCTCTGCGAAGGGAGTGTTCTCGAACTTGGTGAGCGGCCAGCCCAGGTCAGCCAGGCGACCGTCGTAGTCGTCGCGGTGCCGGAAGCTGCCGTGGTCGCTGAAGAGCAGGGCAACTCGCGGCGCCTCCTGCTGCGCGCCGCACGTGGCTGTGAACCCGACCGCCACTGCCAGGATCAGTGTTGCCATCCGAGTCGGCTCCCCAGGGGCGGGTCGAAGCCGCTGCCTGCGAGTCGGTGCGCCGGAGTTCGCCCGGTCTCCTCCCCCATCACGCCGGCAGGTCCTCGGCCCATGGACACGGAACCGCGTGGAGGACAACTGCGACACCTGAGCCGGAGCGTATTGGAGCGAACACGATGGAGATCTGCTGCGACGTGAACAAGATGGTGCGGCATCCCGATCTGCGCGAGCGATACGAGGCGCACGAGCCGCCTCGGGACGTGGTTGAGGCCCTCCAGGCCATCGAGGAGGAGATGACCGTCGTCATCGTCTTTGGGTTCTGGTGTCCCGACTCGCTGCGCATCGTGCCGGAGGCCCTCAAGGCCCTGACTGAGGCGGACAACCCCAATCTGCAGGTCGTAGCGGCCACCGTGCCGTTGGAGGAGACCTACGACCTGCCCATCGCCTGCGGCGGGGTCAGCGTCCGCAAGTTCCCCACGATCTCCTTCGTGCCAGGGCGCTACCAGACGACCGACGAGATCCCCGTCGGCACCGAGGAGCGAGCGCGGTTCGTGGAGCAGTCGCTGAGCGCGGAGGGGTTGCGGTGGTGAGCCTCGTCGGGACTGGAGTCCCGACCTACGAGAGGATGTCAGAGCAGGCGCGCGCGATGAACCGCGCCCCTACGTGGGCGAGGCTCCGGCGAGCCGCGGGCACGGCGACGGCGGGCACCGGAGACCGTGACGGCGACGGCGGACGGCGACGGCCGCCACACCGGGGCCACCACCAGCCCGGCCAGCAGGCGAGACGCCCTGCGGTCCCAGGGAACGGCACGGCGACGGCGAGGGAACCACGGAATACACGGAACACACGGAAGGGAACGGCACGGCGACGGCGGGCGGCTCTCCGCGAGTGCGGGACCGAGGTCGTTCAGTCCCCGAAGGGGACGACTGGTGGATAGCCGTAGGTGAAACCCACGGCATCGAGCCCTCCCTTCGGTTCCGGCCCCGTAGGTGGCCGGAGGGCTGTTCGGTGGCCCCGCCGGCCCCCTTCGGGGCCGGAGAGGAAGGTAAGGCCCTGTTCCGTGGGCTGGCGCCCACGGCTAGCCATCGGTCGCCCCTACGGGGCTGACGGCTTGGCCCAACGGCACATGGCCCCCCAGAT
>VGFB01000409.1 GCA_016869015.1 Armatimonadota bacterium | reverse complement strand
GGTGCATGACCGGGACCGCGTCGCAGAGAGCGAGGACTTCCTCCACGCTGCGGCAGCGGTCCATAAGAACGCGGTACATGCAGTTGGAGGGGATGCCGGACTCGTTCCGGAGGTTGAGCCCGAGGCTCGCGCCGCCGTGAGCCACGCCGTGGCCGTTCACGAAGCAGTTGCTCCACACGGTGCCGGGCCAGGTCGCCCAGACCGCCGGCAAGCCCTCGCCGGACCGGCGGCGGAAGGGGTGGTGGTACTTCTCGCGGTGCTGCCCGATGTCGTTGGTCTTGCCGATGAGGGGACCGTCGGGGGTGTCCGGCCAACCCATCGCGCTGCAGAAGCGATGGACCATCCAGATGTCGGCGATGGCGTTGTAGCTGAGGATGTCCTCATAGGGCACGTCACTGCCCTCGGCGATCCCGCGCATCTCCTCCAGCAGGCCGGGGGCCAGGCGCGTGAGACTCGCGTCGAGCGTGCGGAGTAGCGTCTCGACCTTCAGCGCGTCCCAGGAGTCCCGGTTGAGCGTCTCGGCAACGATCTCGCGGATGGTCCCGGATAGCGCCTCGCCATGCCGCCGGCCCTGTTCCCGGCAGTCGCCGCCAAGCTCCACAATGAGGCCGTTCATGGCTGATCCTCTCCGTCCGGGCCGACGGGCTCGGCCCTCCAGTGACCGGCTACGCGGGCAGGCTGACGCCACGCTCGATGAGGCCCGAGCGGAGCTCGGGTCCATCGACCTGAGATGGGGAGAGTCCGCGGGCGCTGGCCCAGGCCGCAGCGAGGCCCGCAGCCTGCCCCGTGGCGACGCAGGTGCCCGTGACGCGGTATGAGGCATGGGCCTCGTGGGTCCCGGAGATGCAGCGCCCGGCCACCAGCAGGCCGCCGACCTCCCCGGGGACGAGGCAGCGGTAGGGGATCTCATAGGGCAACATGCGCGCACCGTGACCCGAAGCGACGCCCGCGCCGGGGGCAGGCTCGTGGATGTCCACGCCAAAGCCGCAGACGGCGATGCCGTCGGGGAAGCGGCGTCCGGCGGCGAGGTCGTCCAGGGACAGCTGGTAAGCGCCCAGGATGCGCCGCGTCTCGCGCACACCGATGTGTGCGGCGGTCCGCCGGAGGCGGGCGTTCCGCAGGCCGGGCACGTGACGCAGGACTTCGGCGGCCTCCGCGGCCTGGCGACGAGCGTCGAGCGTGCCGGCTGAGAGGTCCGCGGGATCGAGGGGGTTGAGGCGGTAGACGTGGGTGAGCTGCACCGCGGCGGCGCCCGCCGCCGGCAGGGCAATGATCCAGGGCACGTAGTTCGCCCGCTCGAAGGGTAGCTGCACGTTCAGGCCGTGCTCGGCGATGGCGTGGGTCATCGCATCGAAGAGCGCCGGCGCGGATTCCTGGCTGAAGTCGCCGGTGCCGTCCAGCTCGAACATCAGCGTCATCGGCTGCACGAGGCCGTCTTCCGGTCGCCCGAACTCGAAGGCCGCCCCGGCTCTCGCCGCCACGTCGCCGTCGCCGGTGCAGTCGACCACCACGTCGGCAAGGAGGGCCTCGCGACCCGCCTTGCTCTCGATGACGACCCCGCGTACGCGTCCATCTTCCACGACCGAGTCCACGCCCAGGCAATGGTAGAGGAGGCCGACCCCCGCCTCAGCCATGAGGCGCTCGAGCTGATGGACCATCACCTCGGGATCGAAGGTGCAGGCCCACCTCCAGGCGCGCCAGGCGCCGGCCGCTTGCAGTCGCTGGACGACCTGCGCCACGATCCAGCCGTTCTGCGTGGCCTCGAAGAAGGGGTTCACCAGGCCGGCCGTCCACATCCCGCCGAGCATGCCGTGGCGCTCGACCAGGAGCGTGCGGGCCCCCGTCTGGGCGGCGGCGAGGGCCGCGCCGACCCCCGCCGGTCCGCCGCCAACCACCAGCACGTCGCAGCTCGCGCGGACGGGGAGGTCTCGCGCGGACTCGCGTATGAGGGCCTCCCCCTCCATCAACTCCATGGGGTGCGGGGCAAGACGGTTGGTGCGGTCCATGGCGCTACAGCCTCTTCCGAAGCTCAACCCGAACGCCCTCCGATGAACGGAGCTCCACGGCGGTGATGGTCGCCAGGCCAAGACCATCGACCGTAACGTCACGCTGAACGGTCTCGAGGCCGGTGATGACGGCGGTGAGCGTCTCCCCCGGCCGCCAACGCATTCCCTGCACTCGGCGAGGGGTCACATCGACGGTGACGGGGAGCTGCGCGGGGTCCAGGTACCAGTATACCCGAGCCTCGTAGCGGTCGGGCTCGTCGGTCAGGACCTCGAAGTCGAGGCCGCGATTCATGAAGCCGACGGGATCGCCGTCTGTCTTGTCACCGTTGCCCGGGTCGTCGTCGGCCGAGGAGCTGCTGAACGCGAGGTAGCTGCGATTCCGCGCAAAGCGATGGAGCCAGGCGAGGCTCATGCGCTCGCGCACGTCGGGCGGCAGTTGAGCCTCGACCTCGCCATGGGCGCCCTCGTTCCAGGCGGCGAGGAAGCCCTGCCGGCGAGCATCGAGAGCGCGAAGGAAGTCGGGGTTCTTCCACCACGGGATCGAGGTGTCGTTGCGGCCAACCGCCAGAACGAGGAACGGCAGGTCCGTGCCGGCCGCGGAGACGAAGCGCGTGGAGTCCAGACGCTGCCTGACCGTACCGTCCTCACACGCCGCGTCGAGGCCGCCCGTGTAGGCAGCGACGCGGAACTCGCTGTCTCCGCCCGGCCCCTTGTCGTAGGCGACGATCGGCACGTTGGCGCTGCAGGCCGCGAAGAGCTCGGGATGCCGGAACGCAAAGGACATCGTTCCGCAGCCGCCCATCGAGCTGCCGGTGCAGTAGACACGGTTGGGGTCGGCCCCGAAGGTGCGCTGCGTCCACTCGAGGAGCCACAGCATCCGGCGCTCGGTGAAGTTGACGACCCGACCTGCAGGCATCTGCGCCGGATCGAAGATCCGGTCGTTGTAGCCGAACCAGAACGTGTGGATCGCGGGCGTCAGGCGCTGGCATTCGTCCCGATCCTCCAGCAAGGGGCGGCCGATCCAGGTGCGGTCGGTAGGGGCCAGCACGACCGAGCCGCCGCGCACCTGGGCCCCGAACTTGAACGGCAGCCCGTCGCGCCAACCGAGGTCGGCGCTCCCAAAGACGAGCCACTCCATTCCCCCACGCCCGGTCTTCGCGTGCAGGACGAGATCGAGGGGTAAGCCCTCACCGGCCGACAGGTCGGGCCGCGCGCCGGGCTCTCCCTGCCAGATCGGCTCGACCGGCGCAACCGACTGTCCAACGGGCTCCGCGAGGCTGTTGACGCCCAGGACGGGCTCATCCAGCCACGCGCCGCTTTCGATGTTGAGCCCGCGCACGGCGAAGTAGCGCGGCCCGGTTGTCTCGGCGGTGACCGTGTGGACGAACAGCCCTCCTCCGGGGTTCAGCCGGACGCCTCCCTCCTCGAGCAACCAGCCCTGCGGTTCGGGGAGGACCTTCCTCCCGTCCGGTCCCGGCTCGATCGGCTTCCCATACGTCTCCGGGTTCAGCCACCAGTCCGTCGCCGAGGCGGGACCAATCTGGTCGCCGACGACCGTTGACGCGGCCCAGTTCGCCGCCGTGATGGGCTCCGGAGAGAGGCGCACCTGGAAGCACACACCCGTGAGGCCGGGGGACTCCGACCAGGCCAAGAACGTCTGCCCGCTTCGGTACTGGGCGGCGAGGCCGCTGCAGGAAGGCGCGGAGAGCACAGGTTGGGAACCTACAGCGATGAGCCACATGAGGGTCAGCATGGGTGTTCCGGGTCCCGAGTTCTGAGGGCGGCGGTAAGGGCATGTGCGCCGGGAGCGCGCAGTCCCCCGGGGACGGCCGCGGCCAGCGCTTCGGCGTGAAGGGCGAGGATACCTTGGAGGGCACAGAGCCATGAGATGGATCGGGATGCTGACGCTGGCGAGCGGGGTGGCGGCACAGGAGACCGCGGTACCGGCGCATCCGCGCGTGCTGATCAGCGCGGAGACGCTACCGCAACTGCGGGCCAAGGCGGCGGACGGCGCAGTGAACCGGTTCGGGTTCGACACGCGCAGCGCCTGGGAGGCGCTGCAGGCCAAGGCCGACCGGTTCGTGGCGGCAGAGCCGTACCGCTACTCGGTGAACATCCCGCTGGACGGGAACCGGTTCGCCGGAGTGTGGGAGTACACGCTGTCCGATGAGACGCCGCCCCGGCACGATGACTCGCCGGCCTACCCGCCGTGGACCGCGATGTTCCAGGAGCGGGAGGACTCGATCACCACGCGGCTGATGCACTTGAGTTTCGCCCACCTGATCACCGGTGAGCCCGCGTATGCGGAGGCCGCCAAGCGGATCGCGCTGCATCTCGCGGAGTGGGAGCAGTGGACGGATGTCAGCTACGGGGCGGGGCGCATCAAGGCATGCCTGGATACCGGCCACTGCACCTACGCCGCCGCGATGTGCTACGACTGGTGCTTCGACCGGCTGACGGAGGGCGAGCGCGAGGAGCTGCGGGAGGCGATCCTGACAAAGGGCGTGAAGGCGTGTCTGGGTGACGTGGACCGCTACCCCGCGGACACGAACGGGTATGCGGTCATCACCACGGGGGCCACGCTCGGGGCGATCGCAGTGCAGCCCGAAGCGCCCGAGGCGGCGGAGGACCTCGCCCGGTGCATCGACAAGATCCGGGTGTCGCTCGATCGGGGCGGCAAGGACGGCGGGGCCTTCGAAGGGCCGATGTACGGCACCTACCTGATGGACTCCTTCGCGAAGGCGGTGGATGCCCTGGAGGCGGCAGGAGTTCCCCACGACCTCTTCGAGCACCCCTACCTGGCAACGCTGCCACGGTACTGCATCAGCCAGATGGCCCCCGACACGAAGCAGATGCCCTGCTTCAGCGATGGGAGCCCGACCGC
>VGFB01000408.1 GCA_016869015.1 Armatimonadota bacterium | reverse complement strand
GCCCTGGCGGGGCGGCTGCCGCCGCCGGAGGGGGCCGCCGCAATCGCCTCCGCGGTCGCCGGTTACGTGGCGGACCGTCTGGATGTGCCCGTGGCCACGGTCTCCGCCGGGTCCGTGGAGGCGCTCCTGGTCGAGTACCACGTGCCCCCGGAGGCCTCGACACGGTTGGCGGCCGTCCTGGCGGCGTGCGACGCGGCGCGGTTCGGCCCGGTGGCGGAGGTGGACCCGCGCGAGTTGGCCCAGCAGGCGGCTGAGGCCGTCCGGAGTGCCGAACGGCGGATCGGAGGCCGACGATGAACGGCTCGGCCCGCCGTCGTCCCCTGGCGTGGATCGCGGTCTGCATGGCGGTCAGCCCTCTCTGTCGCGCCCTCGCTCAGGATTCGGACCCCAAGGCCCTGTTCCTGGCTGCGACGGCCGCCTTCAATGCGGGCGACTTCACGGCCGCCGAGCGTCAGTTCCAGGCCTGCCGCTCCGCCATCGGGGAGGAGCCGACGGTGAACCACAACCTGGGACTGACCTACCTGCGGCTCGAGTCGCTCGGGCAGGCCCGGGCGGCCTTCGAGCGTTGTCTCGAGCAGTCGCCCCGCGATCGGGAGGCGCGCGACCAACTGCGGCTGCTGCTCGTGAAGCTGGACGAGTCGGAGCCCCCGCCGCCGAGTTGGCTGCACGCCCTGTGGGGCAGTGTCCGGAGCGTGATGCCCCCGCCACGGGCCGTGGAGTTGGCGGCCCTCGCGAACTTCGCCGCCGCCTCGGCGCTCGGGTTGTGGCTGCTGACGGGAAGGCGGCGACTGGGGCGCCTGGGAGCGGGGCTGGGGGTCCTCGCCGTGCTGACCTGGCCGGTGGCGGCCTCGCGGCTCGCGGACGCCCTCGACGGGCGGCGCGCCATCGTGACCGCCGGCAGCGCGGCTGTGCGGGGAGGTCCGGGGGACGAGTTCGGGGAAATCGTGCGCCTCACCGAGGGACAGGCCGTCATCCTGCTGGAGCGTCCCCGTCTGCGGCTCGGCCCGAGCCTGTCCATCTCCGCCGTGCGCGATGAGCGGGGCCTGTGGTGCGAGGTGCGGGCGCCGTCAGGCGCTCGCGGCTACGTGCGCCGAGGCTTGATTGAGCCCATCTGAGTCACTGCAGTCATCTCCGGTGCGGGACCGGGAAGCCGGTCTCGCCGAGGAGCGGCACGGTCTGTCGCCCGCCGCCCTGGTAGTGGGCGTGCTGGGGGCGGCGGCGGCGTGCTTCGTGGTGTGCTGGGCCGAGCTCGTGGTGAAGTCCATCCAGATCGCGATCTGTCAGTTCGCCCCCGCCGCCATCGGTCTGCTGCTGCTGGTTGTCCTGCTGAACGCCGTGGTCGGCCGGCTCCTCCGCCGCAACCTCCTGAAGCCCCACGAGATCATCGTCATCTACGTGATGATCCTCGTCGCCGCCCTCACGACCTCCCGCGGCCTGCTGGAGAAGCTCTTCGCGACGCTCGTGGGGGTGAACTACTACGCCACCGAGGCGAACCACTGGCAGGCGCTGTTCTTCCCGAACATCCCGCAGTGGGCCGTGCCCTTCGACGTGCGGGGCGATCTGCAACAGAACGTCTCGGTCTGGTTCTACGAGGGTACGCCGCGCGGCGCCGCGATCCCGTGGGGCGCCTGGGCCACGCCGCTGGCGGCCTGGGGCGTCATGTCGGTCGCGGTGATCCTGTGTTTCGCCTGCCTGGCGACCATCTTCCGCCGACAGTGGGTGGACAACGAGAAGCTCACGTTCCCGCTGGTGAATCTCCCGCTGGAGATGGCCGGGGCCACACACATGGCGGGGGAGTCCTTCTTCCGCAACCGGCTGACTTGGATCGGCTTTGCGCTGCCGACCCTCATCTTCCTGCTCGATGGGCTGCACGGGCTGTACCCTTCGGTGCCGGAGATCCCCACACAGTACCCACTGAACCCGGTCTTCGGCGCGTGGGGCAAGCCGTGGCGGGACCTGGGCTACACGACCGCCTACTTCAGCCTCGCCGCTGTGGGCTTCGCCTACTTCCTGCCCCAGCAGCTGCTCTTCTCTCTGTGGGCCTTCTACTTCCTCATCCGCCTGCAGAACATCATCTTCTCGGCTCTGGGGGCCACCCCGGAGGCGATGCCGCTGTACCCCACGAGCGTTCCCAACGGCTACCAGGTGGCCGGCGCCTACCTGGTGCTGACGGGCCATCTGATCCGCTCGGGGCTGCCGCACCTGAGGGACGTGTGGGCGCGGGCGAGACGCTTGCCGGGGGCCGTGGACGACTCGGAGGAGCTGCTGCCCTACCGCACCGCGGTCATCGGGCTGGCCGTCTGCTTCGCGGTCGCGGTTCTCTGGTGCGTGCAGCTGGGAATGGCCTGGTACATGGCGATCCTGCAGATGGGCGTCTACCTGTTCATCGTGGCGATCGTCATGGCGCGTTCGGTCAACGAGGCCGGAATGCTGATGGCGGAGACCTCCTTCCGGCCCGTGAACCTCGTGCAGCTGTTCTCCCGGCGCAGCGTGATGGGCAAGAGCACGCTGACCGCCCTGGCCCTCGTCGATCCCGTGTTCGTGCGCGATCTGCGCGGCAACCTGCTGTCGACCTTCTTCGATGCGCTCAAGATGTCCGACAGCGCGCGGCTGAAGCGCCGCCACCTCTTCTTCGCCGTGATCGTGGCGCTCCTGGTCTGCTTCGCGGTCGGCGGGTACCTGCACCTGAAGCTGCCCTACACCGAGGGCGCCGTCGGGCTGTACTCATACGTCTACTGGGGCAACAACCTGCTGGGCATCCGCGACTACGCGCCGGTCCTCGAGGCCGGCGACAGCTACGACCCCCGCCTGCCCTTCTACTTCGGCTCGGGGGTCGTCGTGACCGTGATCCTCTCGGTTCTGCGGGCGCGCTACTGGTGGTGGCCGCTCTTCCCGATCGGTTTCGCGCTCAGCGGCTCCTGGAGCATGATCGTCTTCTGGTGCCCGATTCTGGCGGCGTGGATTGTGAAGTCCTTCATCATCCGCTACGGCGGGATGCAGACCTACTCGCGCCTGCGCCCGCTCTTCCTGGGGCTGATCCTCGGCGAGTTCTCCCAGGCCGTCCTGTGGGCCACCATCGCCGGCATCTGGCGCACACCGGCGCCCTTCTTCCCGTGGCCATAGCGGCCGTCTGGAGTCCAGGGCCCGGAGTTCAGAGTTGACGGCAACGGCGCAGAACCACATGCAGTGGCTGGTGCTCTGTGCGGGGGTCATCGTCGCCTCGGCGCTCGTGACTCTCGAGCCGCGTGGGCTGGCGCCGCCAGGGCTGGCGGGGCGGGTCCTGCCCAGCTGCTGTGTGACCCGCAGCGTCTTCCGGGTAGACTGCCCGGGGTGCGGGCTGACGCGGAGTTTCGCGGCCATGGCCCACGGCGAGGTTCGGCGGGCTTTTGCCTTCCACCGAGTCGGGCCGGTGCTCTTCCTGCTGGTGCTGCTGCAGGTCCCGTTGCGCGCGTGCGCGATCCTCACCGGGGCCTTGCCTGGCTGGGCCCGCCGCCCCCGGATGGGGGAGCGCCTGGCCGTCGTACTGATCGTTGCGCTGTTGGCGAACTGGGTGTACAACGCCGCTACCGGCGCCATCTGGCGGCCCTAACCGCATTCGCCACTAAGGGACCTCGTGAACCCAACCGCCCTCGACCTCTCCGCCTTCCTTCCCGAGCACGCGGCGCGCCTGGCCGCGCTGGCGCAGGCGCCTCCCTGGCGGGCGGTTCTCGCCGACGACGCTCGCCTCGCCCATCTGCGGGCGACACTGCTCCAGCCGCCCGCCATGCCCGACCCCTCCGGACTCCTGAAGGACACGCTGCTGGGGCTCAACGGGGAGCGCGTGCGGGCGCGGGTCGCCGCCGGAGAGCGCGACGTGGAGGCGCTGGCGTGGGACCTGGGGCAGTGGCCGGAACGCTGGGAGGGCCCGCCGCCGCCGATGTCGTTCGTCGGCATCTACGTGACCCTCGACTGCAACGCGCGCCCCAAGTGCGTCTACTGCAACCAGCAGCCGGTCGAGGGCCGCCTGCCGATCGCCGCGTGGCGAGAGCTGGTGCAGGAGCTCACGGCGCGGGAGGGCCCGAAGCCCTACTTCTCCTACACGGGTGGTGAGCCGCTGACCTGCGGCGAGGCGCTGTACGGGCCGGAGGGACTGGTCCGTCTCGCCGCCGCAGGGGGCGCGGCGAGCAACATCAACACCAACGCTCTCGGTCTCACGCCCGAGGTGGCGCTGGCCCTGGTCCACGCGGGAACGGCGCGGCTGCACATCTCGCTCGACTCCGCCTCGGCGGAGGTCCAGGACCGCCTCGCCGGGGCCCCGGGCCGCTTCGCGCAGTTCACGGAGGGCATCTACAACCTGCAGCTCGCTCGCGAAGTCCTCCGCGTCGATCACCCCGTCGTCCACCTCAACTGCGTGCTCACGACCCAGAATCTGTTCGGGTATCCCGATCTCGTTCGGTTCCTGCTGGAGCGCAAGCGCGTGCGGACCCCTGGGGCCGAGGGCGCGTGGCGGGCCGACCCCCACTACCGCGACCTGGGAATCCACCTCATCCCCGTCGGGGGCAGCGAGAACGACGCGATCCGGCCCTCGGCCGATGACTGGGAGCGCTTCCTGACGGAGACGTGGGAGCAGGCGGCTGAGGTGTGGGACGACTACCAGGCGGCGCGGGGTATTCCCGAGGACCAGCGGATCGGCTACGACGACTACGCGTTCTTCGCCAGCCCGTACAAGCGCGTGCAATACGCGGGCACGCTGCGCGACTACGCGGAGGCGGCGGCGAAGGGCGTGCAGTCGACCCTCGCGCTCGGCGAGCGCTGCCTCGTGGCGCCCACCCAGGCCTTCTTCCTGCCCGACGGCACCCGGCACCTCTGCGGCGGCCACGCCGTCACCCGCCCGAGAAGGGGGCCGGAGCCCTTTCCCCTGCC
>VGFB01000407.1 GCA_016869015.1 Armatimonadota bacterium | reverse complement strand
GCGGCGGGTTGCCCGATGTGACCGTCAGGTGCCCGCCGGGCGGCTGGATGGGTCAGGGCATCTACAGCCCTACCGGAGTTGGGCAGGAGCTCAGGGAGTCGGCCCTGAGAGGAGCCACGACGACCTATCTTGTGGCCGTCGGGAACGACGGCCCCGTTGCGGAGACGTTCTCCGTACACGGTACCGCGGGCGACGAGATCTGGGAGGTGAGCTACTACAGGGGCATCCACGGCAGCGAGCGCGACGAGATCACGTGGGGCGTCACGTCCGCCGAGGGCGAGCCAATGCTGGTGCAGCCCGGTGGGGCCAAGGTGGTACGGGTGGAAGTCCGGGCCCGGCCGAGCGAAGTTCGGCAGCTCCCCGCTGTGAAGTCGGTCCGGGTGTGGGCCGACTCGCCGACCTCCATGGCGCGAGACCTCGTGTGGGCCGTCACGACCCTCGAGGACGGCGCTCACGCCGACCTGATGATCCGGGTCAAGGAGTTTGGCGGGGTCGGCGAGGGCATCCAGAACAGTACCGGCGAGGGACAGCGCGTTGACCGCAAGGCACGCCGAGGGGTCACGACCAAGTACCAGACGGCCTTGGCCAACGACGGCACCCTTGCGGGTAGCTTCATCTTCCGAGGCACGGCGGGCAACCCGAACTGGCAGGTGCGGTACGCCAGGGGCAGCGGGAACACCTACGAAGACGTCACGGAGCAGATGACCTCGCCCTCGGGATGGAGGTTCGACAACCTCGAGGCCGACTCTCTGACCGGGGTGCGGGTGGAGGTCACGCCGGCGGCGGCCGTGCGGGGCGGAGACCAGCAGTCCGTGAAGGTCTGGGTCCGGTACGCCTGGGAGCCCAACTCCGCGATCCAGGACCTGGTCAGGATGGTAACGACCGCCGAGGTGGACGGCACGCCCGACCTGCTGATCCGCGACCAGGCGAATGGCTGGATAGGCGACGACCTCTACGAGTTCGGGGCGGCTCTCTTCCGGCAGATTGTGTACCGCACGGACGCCCCGGGAACCACGCGGGTGTACAGACTTCAGGTGGAGAACGACGGCACGGAAGCCGACGATTTCATGGTGTCGGGCAGCAGGGGCGACGCGAACTGGGACGTAAGGTACTACACGGGACTCTCCGGCGGGACCGATATCACGGCGGCGATGAGCTCGCGTAGGGGCTGGGGGCCGATCCGCTTGCACCGGGGGGAGTCGCAGCGATTCCGCGCCGAAGTCACGGTTCCCGCCGGCGCCAAGGCCGGCGAGCGTCGCCGCGTGTGGGTCACAGCCGAACGATACCAGAGGGAGAACGAGGCCCCCCCCACCGTGCGGCGCGACCAGGCGGAGCTTATCACGACCGCCGCCGGGGTCCCCCCAACCTCCGCCGTGGCCGGTCTTGCCGCCGTGCCGACCGCGATGGGAGCCGAGGTCGTCTTCACCCTCGCGGGCGACGCCGGCGTCTCAGCCCGCGTGCTGAACCTCGCCGGGCGGCCAGTGCGCACGCTGTGCGCGGACCGCCTGTGCACCGCGGGCACGCAGCGACTGGTCTGGAACGCGCTGGCGGACACGGGCCTGCCTGTGCCCAACGGGCAGTACCTCATCGAAGTGACGGCCAGGACAGCGACCGGACAGCAGTCGCGGTCGCTGGCGACGGTGCGACTGGACCGGTAGATCCCAACGCGGACAGACCTGACGGGGGCGCTCACCGGATCGCCGGGGGCGCCCCGTCCCTTCGTACAGCAGGCGAACCCCTCGCCCACGTAGGGCGTCCGGCATGATGCTCGCACATCAGATCATCTTGACATCAGAGCATCCTCCGCGTACCATCCCAAAGGCAGGCGGCCGGGAAGCGGAGAGAGATGCGAACCACGCTCGACGTTGACGATGAAGTGATCGCTGCCGTGCGCAGCCTCGCGCGCCAGAGAGGCCGCACGATGGGCCAAGTGGTGTCCGACCTGGTTCGGCAGGCATTGGCCCCGAGGCCCGCTCAGGAAGTGCGCAACGGCGTACCTCTTTTCGCACCTCCACCCGGTCGAGGCCCGGCCACGATGGAGCTTGTCAACGCCCTGCGGGACGGAGAGCAGGACACGTGACCCGCTACCTGTTCGACGTCAACGTGCTTGTGGCTCTCTTCGATCCGGCGCATGCCCATCACGAGCCCGCCCACGAGTGGTTTGCGCGTGTCGGGGCCGCGGCATGGGCAACCTGCCCCATCACTGAGAACGGGTTTGTCCGCGTCGTCTCCCATGTTCGCTACCCGACCGTGGAGGCCGGGCCGGCCGAAGCGCTCGCGCACCTGCGAGCGCTCACAGAGGGTCATCCCGGCCACGAGTTCTGGCCCGACTCGGTGTCGTTGGCTGACGATACCCTCTTCGACGCGACCCTACTCGCTACCGGCGGCGCGGTCACCGATGCCTACCTCATGGGTCTCGCGGCGAGCCGTGGCGGGCGTCTGGCGACGTTCGATCGGGGGATGCTCCCGGCTTGGTTCAGGGGGGCCGGCCCAGGCGTGCTCGAGCTTCTTTCGGGCTAGCAGCAGTTCGGCCCGCCGAGGTGGCGCCTGTTGGGGGTCCTCACAGCGGCAGAATGGGGTAGCCGACGCGGGTGAACAGGCCGACGACGATCCAGGCGGCGCCGTTGAGGCAGTCGCCGATGACGAGGCCCAGGAAGAGGGGCTTGAGGGCGCGGTAGCCGCTCAGGCCGCCGTAGCGGGTGATGACGACCTTCCCCAGCCAGCCCAGGAAGATGCTGAACCACAGGCAGCCCATCGGGTAGCCGCTGGCGATGATGAAGCCGATGGGGTGCATGGCGAACCACGTCGCGCGCGTCCGGAGCACCAGCAGCCCCAGCATCCCCAAGCCCCCGCCCACGAAGTGCAATGCCATCTTCGCCGAAGCCGGGTGCGGCAAGGCGGCCAGAGAGGCGCACCAGCGGAAGGGAATCTGGGGCGCGTAGATGTATGTCCAGGCGTTGGCGGTCATGGTGACTCCGCCGCCTCCGTAGTACGGCAGCCGGATCGCCGCCCACGACGACACCCCCAGCGACGCCACGATCGCCAGGCCGGCCCACAACAGCATCGACCGGCGGTTGAGCCTCACGTCGTCGGCGATCCGGTGCATGTTCAGCAGCGAGGGCAGCAGGAACTCGCGCAGGTCCATGAAGTAGACGTGCTCGGTGAGCGAGAGCATCAGCAGGCTTCTTACAGTGAAGACGCGGCTGCCGAAGAGGTTGGCGAGCACCTCGCTCCCCGCGAAGGTGGGCTGCAAGAACAGCAGCCCGGCCTGGTTCACCATCCAACTCAACACGAGGAAGACGGTCAGAGCCAGCGCGAGGTCCAGTATCGCCACCAGCGGGCTGACTCCGACCTGTACCAGCCACAGCAACATGATCGCCAGCCCGGCGAGGAAGCCCAAGGCAGCCAGACGGTAGGGCAGCGGCTCGGCTGCGTCCTGAGCACTGCGGCCGTGCGCCAGGCTCTCCCACACGCGCCGCAGGTGACCCCGGGCGACGTAGGCGCACCAGAACGCCAGGGCCACCGCCGCGCCGGCCTCCTCGTGGGCGGCGAAGAGGTACGAGCCGTACCCCGCCGTGACCCCGGGCATGTTCAGCCCCAGCGCGCCGCCCAACACGCACTGCAGCTTGTAGAGGAGGTAGAAGAGCCAGAGGCTGAGGCACACCTCGCCGCTCAGCAGGTACGAGAACCCCACCACCAGCGGGTAGATGGTCGCGTTCATCCACGCCGCGTACGACCAGGGCCGCTCGCGGAGCATCTCGTTCAGCGGCCAGTTGAGCGGCACCTCGGGCACGGCGGGGATGAACTTGTGCACGCCGTTGAGGCTCCGGATGACCGTGATGAGCAGCACGGCGATCCAGAGCAGCCGGTTGCGATAGAGCGCGTTCAGCGAGCGACCGGGATCGGGCGCCGCCACCATCTCGACCGGAAGCTGCACCAGCGGGAAGGTGAACCGCTCGTACTCGACCCACTGCCGGCGGACCAGGACCGAAAGCGACACGAACGTCACGTACATCCCCAGCGTGAAGACCGTCCAGGCGAGCATCGGTGTCAGCCAGTGACCCCACGGGAGGGCCTGGCCGCCCGGAAGGCCCTCGAAGAACCACCGGGCCGAGGCCTCATCGTCGACCCAAAGGTACTTGGGCAACCGGGGCAGCACCGTGCGCTCCCAGCCGTTCTCCGGGGAGGCGTAGTAGCGCGGGGCGATGATGTGCGGCACCAGGTAGCGCATCAGGCCCGAGGAGGGGATGCCCGAAGCCACTGTGATCATCGACCAGACCGCGACCATCTCGGCGGCGGAAGGCGGCCGGCTTCCCCGGAGCTTCCGCCAGAGCGGACCGGCTACGAGCGAGAGCAGCAGCAGGATCAGCAGCGCGCCGATGGGGAAGTGGTTGCCCGCGATGAACGTGGCGCCGATCTGGTTGTCGTTGTACGGGGTGATCCCGCACAACACCAGCACGCACGCCAGCCCAATCAGCCCCGCGCGCAGGCCCACCGGCGCGCGAGACACGGTGTCATCGGTCGAAGTCGGCGAGAGGGCCTGGGGCGCATCGGGGTCCATTGTTGGCGCGGGGTTCGGCACGAGACGGACGGGGCCCTTTGTGGCGGCCCATGGGGGCAGGGGCGGCCGGCACCGACGCTGCTGTTCGGATGCCGGGCACCGGGCAGTCAAGTGGGCAGAGCCGCGGAAGGCTGCGCTGCCGTGCAGGAGAACCATGCACAGGTCGCGTATAGTACCGGGATGGCGAGCCTTGGCCGCGGCCGGCCGTGCCAGTGACGTGACTGACCGGCAAGTGGTGGATCGCCCACACGAGGGAAGCCAACATGGAACAGTGGAAGCCGACGGCCAGGCTGTCGTTCAAGGGGGCGCGGTTCGCGGAGTGCGCGCTGGAGGTTTCTGCCCTCCGGGA
>VGFB01000406.1 GCA_016869015.1 Armatimonadota bacterium | reverse complement strand
GACCCCAGGCCGGCACGGGCTTCGGATGCACCTCCCAGGCCCACTGCCCGGGGATCCCCAAGGGCAGGCCGCAGCCCAGCCACGCAGCGAGGACGCCCAAGAGCGCGGTCTGGATGGCGATGGGGAGCCAGCCCCAGCGGGGAGGACGCACGAGCGCAATGGGGGCGTTGCTCATGGGTCGGTAGGCGGTTCGGCAGCGATCAGGTCGAGGACGAAGGTCGCGCCGGGGGCGTCGCTGCACCCCACGCGCAACTCCCCCCCCAGCAGGCGTGCCAGGCCGCAGGCGATGGTCAGGCCCAGACCGATCCCCTCGGGCAGAGAGCTCTGGGGCTTGCCCGCACGGGTGAGCGGCACGAAGGCCTTCGCACCGAGGTCGAGCGGCAGCCCGGGGCCATCATCCGACAGCTCGAGCAGCAGGCGCTCCCCCGCGCGCCGAGCGGAGAGGCGGATCGCCGCGTCCCCCGGGTGGAACGCGATGGCGTTGCGGACCAACGCCTCGGTGATCTCCAGCAGACGCGCCTCATCCGCGAATACCGCCTCCGCCCCCGCCTCGATCGCCACCTCCACCGTGGAGCGCCCCTGGGAGAGGGTCTCTGCCTGGGCGCACACCTCCCGTGCCAGCGCTGCCACGCTCAGGACTTCGGGCTCCGAGCGGATGCGCCGGGCACTGAGCTTCTCGGCCACGGCCAACGCCTCGAGCACGTAGGCCAGGCGCTCGGCGGAGCGCATGATCTCGTTCGCAGCATGCTGCTGCTTCTCGTTGAGCGGACCGTACGCTCCCAGCGACAGCAACTCCGCCTGACCCACGATCGGGTGCAGCGGAGCCCGGGCGTCGTGGTTGCCATCGCTGAGCAGCGAGGTCCGCGGCCACGTCCAGGCCTCCGCCGGCGGGGCCGGAGCCTTCTCGTTGGGGAACGACTCCGAGCCCGCGTGCGCCCGGTCGTAGACCTCGCGGCAGGAGACGATCTCCATGCCTCGCTCGCGCACGTACCCGAGCAGCAGGTCGATCTGCCGGGCGTCGGAGCTCAGCCGATGGATCGACCACGGGTGGAAGGTCGGCTGGTACACGCGGAGTCCGCTGGCGAGCACGTAGTCGGCCCCCTGTCGCCAGATCGCGAACTCCTCCTCCGGCGTCTCCGGCGGCGCGGGCGGCAGGCCCCACGGCAGCAGCGGAGGCCATGCCAAGCGCCCCCGGCTGTAGCCCTTCAGGATGTTGTCGTGCCAGTACTGGGGCGGCAGCTCCAGCAGAGACCAGTACCCGTCCTGTCCGTACCAGTAGGGCTGCGTGAAGGGGGCGGGAACCGTCCCGTCCGGCCCGCGGGCGTCGGAGCGCACGAAGCGAATGCCGCTCTCCCACAGAACCCCCAGGATGTCCGCGCGCCCCAGCAGACCGTCCGCGAACCCGCCGGGAGTGGTAAGGCCCGTGACCTCCCGGCCGAGGGTCTCGCGGATGAGGCGGCAGGAGAGCTCGACTTCGCGGCGCACCTCATCGAGGGGGCTCGCCTTCACATCCAGGTGCGTGTGGGTGTGCGACTGCAGATCGAAGAGGTCGTCGTCGAGGAGGGCCCGGTACTCCTCCCCCGCAGCCTCCAGAAGCCGGGTCACGATGAAGAAGGTGGCCGGAGCGGCATGCCGGCGGTGGACTCCCACCAGCGCCCGCACCGCCGGCAGCGAGACTTCGGGCGGCGCCTCGAGGTCGTAGGCGGCGACGTACAGGGGCGGCGACTGCTGCTCGGGCATGGCGTGTCTTCCCGCCGTCACGCAACGCGATGGGTGCGCACGAACTCCAGCGCCCGCTCGACCTGCTCGGCGCTGACCTTCCCGGTGCTCCCGAGCCGCTCCAACAGCTCGCCGATGGTCATCAGCGAGTGCAGCCGCAGCCCTCGCTGCGCCAGGACCTCGGCGCCGCCCTGCTCACGGTCGATCACCACGAGGACGTCCTTCACTTCCAGCCCAACGTCCTGCAGCGGCGCCCAGGCCTCCAGCTTGCTCGCGCCCGTTGTGATCACATCATCGATGACGAGCACCGTCTGCCCCGCCGTGAACTTGCCCTCGACCTGCTTCTTGGTGCCCGAGTCGTGCGCCTCACGGCGGGCATACACAAGCGGGATGTCGGTCGCCAGCGAAACCGCCACCCCAATCGGCAGCGCCGCGTAGGGGATGCCGGTGATCAGGTCGAACCGCAGCTCCCGCATCCGCTCGGCCAGCGCCTCCGCGAGCAGCTTCAGCGTCTGCGGCTCGCTGACCAGCGGGCGCAGGTCGATGTAGAACGGGGCCATGCTCCCGTCCTTGAGCTCAAACTCCCCGAAGCGAATCGCGCCGACGCGATGCAGTTCCTCCGCCAGTTTCGCGAGGTCGATCGACATGAGAGGCCTCCGTAGGCTCCTGATCACGGGCGAGGGATTCGACGGGACGGGCCGCGAGGCCTTCGCGCGGGCGCAGCCCGCCGCGCCCTACAACGGCTCGACGGAGCGCGCCCGCCCACGACCGATGAGCTCCTCGATCTCGTCCATCGTCGCGAGGCCGGCCCGGCCGCCCAGCGCGCGACAGGAGATCCCCGCGGCGGCCGACGCGAACAGGAGGTTCTCGGCGAGGGGCTTGCTGAGGGCCAGGCCATACGCGAAGGCGCCGTGGAACACATCGCCCGCGCCGGTGGTGTCGACCACGGGCACGTCGAACGCAGGCACGCGATGCACCGTCTCGCCCTCGATTGCCAGGCACCCCCGGTCGCCCAGCGTCACGACCACGACCTCGGGGCCCAGTTGCTGCACCACGCGGCACCCGTCCAGCGGCGAGCCGCTCGCCGCGAAGGTCGCGGCATAGTAGGCCGGCAGGACGGGGTGCGTCGCGCAGCGGAGCAGTCCCTCGCCGGCGGGGCTGCTGCGCTCCACGTCGAGGACCACCGGCTTGCCCAGCTCGCGCGCGATCTCCGCGGCGCGGACCCCGCCTTCGCCGGTCGTCCCGTCGATAAGGACGACGTCGGCGCGCGCGATCAGATCGGGGTTGATCTCCCCGGGCTCGGGAGTGCCGGCCGTTCCGGTGTCGAAGAAGATGCTGCGCTGACCAGTGGCCTCGTGGATGACGCAGAACGCGAAGCGGCTTCGCGTGCCCGGGATTACGCGGAGGTGTTCGGTGTCGACCCCGACCTCCTGCAGCGCGCCGATGATCCTCTGCCCCGAGGAGTCGTCGCCCACGTTGCCGAGCATCGCCGCCCGACCACCGAGCCTTCCCACCGCCGCCAACGCCGTTGCGGCGAGCCCGCCGCCCTGCTCAATGAGCGACTTCATCCCGACCTTCTCGTCGAGCGCCGCATAGTGCTCGACGATGCCGAGCATGTCCCAACAGGAGCACGACAGACCGAGAACGTGGAAGTCAGACAAGGGAGTCACCTGTTGCCGCCGTTGCGGCCGGAGGGGTCGCGGCGGATGGTGAGAGGCGTTCTCGCGTCAGGGCACTGCGGCGCGCGCCACGGGCATGAAGCGCACGACATGCGGCCCCGAGTGGCGGGTGCCGGGTCGGCAGACGAACTCGGAGGTCTGGCTGGCCGCGTCCCAGGTGAGCGGGACACTCTCGCTCACCCGCAGTCGCGTGTCGTCCCCGACGCGCTCGGCCGACACGACGGTGAACGGCGAGACTCGCTGGCCTCCCTGGTCGAGCAGCACGACCGTGCCCGCCGGGGGCCGCAGGTCCCCACGCACGATCAGCGTCTGCGTCACCGGATCGAGACCCACGAGTGGGTGGTCCCCGCTCGACGCGGCCTCCGCGGTCATCGCGCCCCACTTGGCCGTTCCGCCCACGACCGTTGCGCCAGCCGGGGTGAGCACGGCCAACTCCGCGGTGGCCGTCAGGGGTCGGCCCTGCCACTCCGCCTGCAGCCCCTGCGGCCGCAGCACCACCAGGTCCCGCCGGTCGCCGGCGGAGATCTCCAGGGCGAGAGCGGCGCCAGGCCAGTCCAGCCGCCGGACGCTGGTGACGCTGGGAGCGCCGCTCAAGGGCTCGAGCACCGCGGCGAAGACCGACTCGCCGCCCCTCCGCCGGAACATGCCGAAGGGCCGCCAGTGCTCGCGCAGGTTGTCGTCGTTCTCCCTGGCTCCGCGCACGGCGGGGTTGCGCCCCAGGATCAGCTCATCTCCCGGTTGGCTCAGCACGTGGGCCCGCAGCGCGACCGCGCTGCCCTCAAGCGTGTAGCTCAGGATGCAGGCCCCCGGCAGCGCGCCCAGCACGCGTTGCAGGTCGCGCAGATAGCCGTAGGCGTAGCCCGGTCGGACCGCCAGGCCGCACTCCCCCTCGTTCATGGCCTCCGCATACTCGACCCCCTCCGGCGTCAGCGTCGCCAGCGCCTCGGTCGGCAGGGGCCCGCCCTCGCCCCACGCCTCCACCGCTCCGGCGACGTCGGCGCACCCGTGCAGGAAGTAGTCGTGCTGCTCGCCCCCACCCACCTCGAACAGGTCCACCACGTACTCCCCGCCGACCGCAACCAGCGTGCGGCGGTACGTGTGGGCCAGGTTCGGATAGACCATCGGGTTGTCCACCGAGAGGACCTGGCATCCCGAATCGGCAGCGTCGAAGTACCGCAGCGCCCCGTAGGTTGTCCCGTTCGCGGCCTGGTCGAGGTGGTCGATGACTACCGTGTTGTGGGCGACGGTCGGCAGCGTCCAGGCGCGGTCCCGGCTGTGCGTATAGCCCAGGTCGGAGAGCAGTTCGCGGCCCCGGGCGAAGAGCAGCAGGCTCAGACCGTCCTCGTGCTGGTGCCCCTGACCCGCCGACCAGGTGAGGTGGACTTGCCACTGCCCGTCCCCCTCGCCGCCGGCGAGACAACCGTGCCCCAGCCCGCCGAGCAGGTAGGAGTGGGACTCCGCGAGGGCGCCGGCGTTGTCGGTGGACCACGTGTCGTGCACCGGCACGCGGCGGCC
>VGFB01000405.1 GCA_016869015.1 Armatimonadota bacterium | reverse complement strand
TCGGGCGCAACGACCGCGTCGGCCTCCGCGAGCTCGACGCCCTCCTCCCCCGCGATCTCGATCAGGTCGGCAAGCGCCACACCCAACTCGGCCGCCAGCGCCTCGGCCGTCACCTCGACGGGCGCCGCCGGCGCGGCCGGCACCACTTCGCGGGGCTCCTCGGCCCACTGCGTCTCACTGCGAATGTCGATGCGCCAACCGGTCAACCGCGCGGCAAGTCGGACATTCTGCCCGCGGCGCCCGATGGCCAGGGAGAGCTGATGGTCGGGCACGATGATGGTAGCGGCTCGCTCCCCCTCCTCGATGAGCACCTGACCCACCTTCGCCGGCGACAGCGCGCTCTCCAGGTACTGCCGGATGTCGTCGTTGTAGCGGACGATGTCGATCTTCTCGCCGCGCAGTTCATCCACGATGGCCTGCACGCGCGCCCCGCGATGGCCTACGCACGCCCCGAGCGGATCCACGGAGGGATCGCGGCTCTCGACGGCTACCTTCGAGCGGGCGCCGGGTTCGCGAGCCACGGAGCGCAGGACGACGATCCCGTCGTAGACCTCGGGCACCTCCAGCTCGAAGAGGCGACTGACCAGGCCCGGGTGGGTCCGGGAGACGATGACCTGCGGGTGCTTCGTGGTACGGCGAACATCCAGGATGTAGAGCTTCAGGCGGTCGCCGAAGCGATACGGTTCACCGGGGATCTGCTCGTGCCCCGGCAACAAGGCCTCGACGCGACCGAGCGCGATGAAGACGTTGCGCTGGTCCTTGCGCTGGACCTCGCCCGTGACCAACTCGCCGACGCGATGGCTGAACTCATCGAAGACAAGCTCGCGCTCGGCTTCGCGGATGCGCTGCACGACGACCTGCTTGGCGGTCTGCGCAGCGATGCGGCCGAACTCCGCCGCGTCGAGCTCCTGCTCGTCGTACTCGACCGGGCTGAGGCCCGCCTCCTGCTCCTCCAGCGTGAGCGTGCTGACGATGCCGTCCTCATCGCTCCCTACGGGGCGCTGCGCCTGCTCCGCCCCCTCGACGACCCGAGGCCGGCGCGAGAACATCTTCACCCGCCCCGCCTCGCGGTCGACGTCCAGGCGAATCTCGCAGGCATCGCCGAAGTGCCGCCGATACGCCGAGGCCATCGCCGCCTCGACCGTCGCGATCAGCGAGGCCATGGGAATGCCCTTCTCTCGCTCGATCTGTTCCAGGGCCTCGATGAACTCACCGTTCATGGTTCACCCCGCTCCACTCCTTCCGGCGGAACCAAGGCCGCCGCGAAATCTCGCGTCCGTCTCCGGACTCCCGCCCTACGACTCCCCAGAATGGTCCTCAACGTCCAGCTGATCCCAGTCAAACGTCAGGTGCGCGGCGTCGATCCGGTCCTCCCCAATCGACACCTCCGCCCCCTCCACCAGCACGGCGACCCGGCCGTCTCGCACTCCCACCAGCTCGCCGACGACCGTGCGCGCCTTCTCGGATTCGTCGTAGTAGCGCACGGAGGCCTGGCGGCCCGCGAACCGCTCGAAGTCCTCCATCCGCACCAGCGGTCGCTCGATGCCCGGGGAGGACACCGCCAGCTGATAACTCGTCGGGATGGGGTCCAGCACGTCCAGTAGCAGGCCGAGGCGTCGGCTCATCTCGGCGCAATCGTCGGCCGTCACGCCACCAGGCTTGTCGATCATGATCGTGAGGGTCGGATTGCGCTTCGGCCCGCCGTAGGTGATGGTCACCAGTTCGTAGCCGTAGTCTGCGGTCATCGCGCGGACCTCGGACTCCATCGCCTCCGCTACCGGATGCAGCTTGCGTCGCATCGCCCCGGAACTCCGCCCCCTTAGAGCGCAAAGAAGAGCGGGCAGACTGCCCGCTCTTCAGGGGAAGCGTCTAGACCTGAAGTGCTACGCCAGAACGTATAGCACAATCCAGCGCGCGATGCAAGGCCCTTGGCGCTGCATCGCAGGGTCATTGCGTTGTCGTGAGGAGGGGCCGCAAGCGAAGCACCCGGCCCGTCGTAACACGCAGTTCGGGCCGGATACCGGTGTGCCGAGCGCGGTCGGCACACCGGGAGGTTGGGCCGCTGGCCTTGCCGCTCCGGACAGGACGCCGCCGGGCTGACCTCCAGTCGCTCACCGGACCGTCCCCTCGGTTGAGCACGCGCGGGGAGTCCTGCGCCACCCGCCGCGCTTGTTGAAGGGCTAAGGGCGGAGCACTGTCGGAGGAACGGCGTGCTCGGGTCGGGAACGAGTCCTCCAATCCGCCCCGGAGTGCCGGCCCATGCTCATCCTCCCTCTGCTCGCCCTGCTCAATGCCTGCGCCCCGTCCGCCCAACTGCACCGCTACTGGCCGCGGATCCCGCGGCCGAAGTTGCTGATCACCGTGCCCTTCGTGGGCAGCCACGAGGAAGGGATGAGCTACGAGACCGCGGCCGGTCTCGCGGCGCGGGCGTCTCTGGAAGGCGGAGGCGACACGCTCCTGTATGAGGACTTCGCCAACCGCGGCTACCAGCGGTGGATGCGGTTGATGCTCGACCAGGTCCGGCCGCGGGTGGAGGGCCCGGTTGATGTCTGGGAGGCCATCGCGCGGCTGGGGGATCGGGGGATCGTGCAGGGATATGTCCTGTTCCGCTACGACATGCACGACCGCCCCTTCCATGACCTCGGTGAGACCGATGAGAGCGCGAACGTCGCGACGGCTCTGGCGCCCCTTCTCGGCGGGATCGCGGTCTCGGAGAGCTTCGAGCCCCGGGCGCGAGCACTGGGCCTGCCGATGCTGCTGGACGTGCGCGATAAGACCGAGCAGTGGTGCTTCGACACCTACGGCGACCGCTTCACGCGGCGCGCGGTGATGACGGCCGACCCGAAGAACCGGCTCGCGCGCTCGATGGCGGTCGCGATGCGCGCGTTCGTGGTCTCGCGCCCCGGCCCGCTGTACGAAGCGGCCCTCGCGCGCTGCGAGCCCGACAGCCCGGTCATCGGTTGGGGCTGCGGCGCGGAGGACGCGAACACCATGCCCTCGACCGAGTGGGGTCTCTTCCAGACCGCCACCAACTGGTGCCACAACCTCCCCGCGCTCGCGACGGAGGAGGTGGGGGAGAGCCTCCCCCGGAGGCGCGTCGCGCTGCCCGAGCGGTGTGACCGCTCCCTCGCCGGCCTGCAGTGGGAGAGCCGCGTGCACTACGCGGCGATGCTGATGAGCGACGGAGACAACGTGCAGTGGCTGATGGGCAACTTCGCCGGCGGCTCCGAGGGCCACTGGTACTACGAGAGCCCGGCCCGGGGCGAGTTCCCCTTCGGCTGGACCTTCCCATACATGGACCTCGCGCAGGTGTGCCCATACGCGCTGACCGACCTCTTCGACCGCGCCGCGCCCAGCGACGACTTCGTGCTCTACAGCGGCGGGTACTACTACCCCGACCACTTCGGCGCGAAGCGAGGGGGCCCTGTAGGACGGAGCGCCGGCTCCGTCAACCACGCCTTGCGCCTCCACGCCCGTCGAATGGGGCAGTACATGCGCCTTGGCGGCCTGCGGACGCTCGCGTTCAACCTCTGGGACTGGGACAGCCCCGAGGCCCAGGCCGCGTACAACGTCTATGCCGCGGAGATCCCCGAGCTCGACGGCATCCTCACAGTGCAGTACTACCCGTACTCGGGCGGGGAGGGGCGGATCCTGTGGGCGACGGACGGCGAGCGGACGATCCCCGTCATCTCGTGTGCGCTGACGATCTGGGCGCAGACCGGCCGCCCGCGCGATACGACCCCGGCCGCCGTCGCGCGACGGATCAACGACGCGCCGCTGGGCGGGCCGAGCTGGTCCGACAAGCACTTCACCTACGTGATGGCCCACGCCTGGTCGCGCTTCCGCGACACCGCCGGCGACCCATCCCTCACCGCCGAGGAGGAGGGCGTCGACCAATCCCGCGACACCCCCGACACCGCGCGCGGCCTACTGCCCGCGAAGTGGTGCGCCGACCGACTCGATAGGCAGGTGCGCCTCGTCACGCCCCACGAGCTCCTGCTCCTCGCGCGCCTGCACCTGCGCACCCGCGAGACCCTCGCCGAGACCCTTGCCTCTCTCCGCTCCCGCGGGAAGCACTCCCCCGCCGCCCGCGCCCTCCTCACGCAGGCCGAGCAGCTCCTCCCCTCTGTCCGCGACGGTGACGACAGCGGGCGAGCGTGCTTCGAGTTGCTCCAGCGGGCCGAACGCGCGCTCCCCTGAAAGGGGCACACCCCCCGCAGCACGAATACGTATCAGTGGCACTGGACTCGCCGCGCAGACACGGGAAGGAGGGAGCGACCATGTCTCCCCCTCGCAAGCCGAAGAAGCCCAAGGAGCCCGAGGGCATCACGAAGATCACCGTCAAGGGCTTCAAGTCCCTGGCGAATGAGACGTCCATCGACATCCGCCCCCTCACCATCCTCGCCGGCGCCAACAGCTCCGGCAAGTCCAGCATCATGCAGCCGCTACTGCTGCTGAAGCAGACCTTGGAGGTCGGCTACGACCCCGGGGCTCTGCTTCTCGACGGCCCCAATGTCCGCTTCACCTCGGCAGACCAACTCCTCACCCGGGTCGCGGGCGGCGCCCAG
The DNA here is from genome assembly GCA_016869015.1 of Armatimonadota bacterium. Classification (GTDB taxonomy): domain Bacteria; phylum Armatimonadota; class Zipacnadia; order Zipacnadales; family VGFC01; genus VGFC01. Next base: position 353 of record VGFB01000405.1, on the reverse strand, counting down.
AGCAGCGAGCTTGTCGTTGGCATCGAGGTCGATGGTGAGACCGCAGTCACCAACGTCCTGTCGCCAGCACAGGACCAGAGCCTGGCCCTACGGCAGACAACCTACAGTGGGCCGGGCCTCCGCGCCGCGACGTTCCGCTCGCAGCCTGGCGTACCCCAGGCCGCTACTGACCGGGCAGGCGTGCGACACGGTCCGTTCCTGGTTCCACGTCCTGAGGAAGGCCAGTCGGGGGATCGCCTTCTCGCGTGGGGATTCGCGATGCTCGACCGGGAGCGCTTCGAGGAACGGATTCGCGAGCTCATCCATCTCCCAGGCCTTCGCGGGAATCCTGAACGCGCATACAGGACGACCGC
>VGFB01000404.1 GCA_016869015.1 Armatimonadota bacterium | reverse complement strand
CGAGCGCCGGGGCCAACTCCCCGCTGCACCTCCACCCGCTCCTCAACGAGGCGGACATCTACGGTCATGGGCGGCCGACCCGCATCGCGAACTCCGACCGGGACCTGCGGCAGGGGCCCGGCAGCCTCCCGGTCACCGAGAGCATCCCGACCACCTGCTACTCGATCCCGTGGTTCAAGCACCACCGGCCGGCCATCGTCGCCGAGTACGCGGAGGCCTTCCGGAAGGCGGCCGAGAACGCCGACGCCCTGCAGGCTACGGATGATGACGCATGACGCAGGACGGGGGCGCCGGAGGGAGCAAGCGCACGTGGGTACATCGCTGCTGCTGACTTTCGTGGCGACGCTCGGGTGGGCGCAAGGCTCGTTCGTGGGCGGGCGGGGCGCTCCGTGGCGCCCGTTGGCGGCGTCCCGCGGCGAGGGGAACGCGCTGGCGCTGACGGTCGAGCCGGCAGACATGCACGGCGGGCGGGTGCTGTTGGTCGTCGAGCGGCCGCCGTGGATGGCGCTGGACGACGCGTCCCCACCGCGGCTGGTGTCGGCGTCGGTGAACGGGGAAGCCCTGGAGGTGGGGCAGAGGCTGGCGATCAGCGCCGATGGGGCGGGCCCGGAGCTGCGGGTCATCGTGAGCGATGACGCGAACGCGGTTGACCCGCAGTCGGTGGCCGTCACCATGGAGGGGCGGCGAATCGCCGCCGCGGCGACGGAGGCGGCGCCCGAGGGGCTCGAGGCGAGCTTCGACCTGTCCTCCATCGCCGTCGGGGCCTACGAGGGCGCTCTCGAGGTGCAGGACCTCGCTCCCGCAGGCAACACGCTGCGGGTGCCCCTGCGCCTGACCGTCGACGGCCTCCGCCGTCACGACGACGGACAGACCGTCGCGCTGACCCGAGACGGCTGGGAGTACATTCTGGGGGGCGCGGGTCGAGGGCAGGGGTTCCTGCGCTTCGGCGATGGAGGACCCGCCGCCTACCTCAGCACTCAGGTGGGGGACAAGTTCGTCTACGCCCGGGATGTGGTGGCCATCGAGGACCTGAAGGACGAGACGGGCGTCAGAATGCGGACGGACGTGATCGGGATCGAGGGCCAGGACTTCGGTCAGATCGCCGAGCTCGAGTTCGACGTCGCCGCTTGTCCGGAGTTCCCCGGAGTCCTCCTGGCCAGCCGCGCAAGAAACCTCGGGCCCCCGGCAGAGGTCTACTGCTTCTGGGGCTGGTTGCCCGGCGAGGGCTTCGTGACGGCCGAGGGAGAGCAGGCCTGGAGCATGACGTACCGGGACATCGGCAACGTCGGTTGGGTGTTCCTCCCCCCGACGCAGCCCGGCCTGCCGGGGATCGGCGTGCTCTCGCGCCTGCGCTTCGGGGAGTCGCGGTTCGGGACGCTCCTGCTCTACACGGACCCGCAACGCATCGCGACGGCGCCCGGCGAGGCCGTGGAGATGCGCCTGGGGTTCATGCGCGCCGAGGACGCCCGCGCGGTCGCTGACGCCCACGCGGCGCTGGAGGCGGCCGGCCGGCTCGCCTCGCCCTAGCGCACCCCAAGGTGAAGGGATGACGCGACGCGCGTTTGTGGTTGCCTTCGCCGGAGCCCACCTGGCGATGGCCGGCATCGGGTGGGCGGCGACGCTGAGCGGCCAGGTTACCGCGGACGGCGCGCCCCTGCCGAACGCCTGGGTCCAACTCAACACCGGGCAGATCGCCGTCAGCGACGCCCGGGGCCGCTACACGTTCCCCCAGGTCAGCCCGGCGACGTACGCGCTTCAGGTGTTGGCCCCTGGGAAGGAGCCGGTCGTGCTGGCCGAGGTCGTTCCCGGTCGGGGCCGGGCCGACGCGTCGCTGGCCCCCGCGGCCGTTCCCCGGGGCCTCGTGCACGTGAAGGCGACGACACCGGACGGCGCCCCCTGCCCCACGCGCATCGTCACGCGCCGGCGCGCGGCGGAGGGCGAGGAATGGCAGCCGCCCGAAGACCTGCGGCTCGCCTCCACTCTGGATGGACGCGGGCGTCCGCTGGTTCCCGCCGAGGACGAGCAGGCGTCGATCGTGCCCTTCGGCGCGTGTCTGTGGACCCGGGGGGAAGCCGTCCTGGCGCTGCCGCCCGGGCAGGCGGAGTTGACCTGCACGTCCGGCGTCCTGCGGCGCATCGACCAGCAGGTGGTGGAGGTCAAGCCGAACGAGGTGACCGAGGTCGCAGTGTCGATGATGCTGGGCTCCGAGCTGGGCGTCGCGGGCTGGACCGGCGGCGGCCTGGGGTGGGGCGCCGGGGTCGGAGGGACGTACCTGACAAACATCCCCCTGGCCGCGACGGTCTGCCGGGCGGAGGGGTATGACTGGGTGTCGCTGGAAGGCCCGCATGGCGAGGACCCCGCGCAGAGCAACCCCAGACAGGCCGCCGCCGAGGCCAGTGATGAGCGATTCGCCGTGTGGCTCGCGCCCGAGCTGCCGCCAGGCCCCTCGGCCGACAGGCTGACCGTCCTGGGTCAGGAGCAGCCTCTGCCGAGCGGCGCGCCGAGCTACCATGTCGCCGGTCTGCTGAAGCGCGGGACGATCGTGCATGCCGACCCGCTGGCTCCGGAGTCGCTCCGCGAGCTGGTCTTCGGGCTGCTCGCCGATCCCGCCGCGTCGCTGCTGCTGAACGTGGACCCCGCGTCTGCGCGCCGCGATGAGCATGTGCGGCTGTGGACCTCGCTCCTCGAGTGGGGAGGGCGGATGAGCTGCGCGGCGGTGAGTGAGGGCGGCCTGAGCCAGGGGCGGCTGCCCGCGCCCGAGCGCACCTTCGCGCAGACGAACGGCAGCCTCGACCAGACCACCGTGGTCGATGCGCTGCGACGTGGAGCCACCTTCGCCACCTGCGGGCCCGTGCTGGGCCTGACCATCGGCGGCGTCGGCCCGGCAGAGACGCTCACCGCCGACGACACCACGCAGGTGGCCGAGGTGGACGCCGCCCTGGTTGGGCCGCCGGGGGCCGCCCTGACGCGGCTGGAGCTGGTGCGCTCCGGACGCGTGGCCCGGGCCTGGAACGTCGCCGACGTCGGCCCGAACCACCTGCAGGCGCGCCTGGCCATCCGCGAACGCGAGCCCGTCTGGTACTCCCTACGGGCCTTCGGCGCCGACGGCCTGCAGGCCGCCCACACCTCGCCCATCCATTTCGTGGACCCGGCCCAGCCGCCGGCCCCGGTTCGCCAGGCCCGGTTCACCGGAACGGTCGTCGACGCGGCCACCGGTCGGCCGGTGAGCGGCGCCAAGGTGACCGCCACGACACCGGGGGAACGCCCGCTCTCCGTCGACGCCGACCCCGCCGGACGCTACGCCGTGACGGCGCCCCTCACAGCTGCTCTGGAGGCCTCCCACCCCCGGTATGTCGGTGAGCCGTCGGTGAAGTTCGCGGTGTGGGACTGCCCGTCGATCCGCGAGGCGCTCGGTACGGCCACGCCGGACAACCTGTCGGACCCCGAGTTCTGCGCCCGAGTCGAAGAGGCTCTGGCGGCCCCGGTCATCGACTTCCGCCTGACCCCGCGCTGACGCCCGGACGCGCCGCGACGTGGCTGCCGTCATGCCGGCGGCGGCACGGCGTCGCGAAGAACCCATGTGATTTCCGACACAGGATGTGGCAGGACAGAGTAGAGCCCGTCGGCGCACGGTGGGTGGCTCGGGTTGCCGGCTCCAGGAGATGAGCACCGGGTTCGCGCCCAGTTCCGCCGTGCCGCCGGGCCGTCTGAATGGGACGAAGGGGTCCTGTGTCGCGGTCAGCGCGTACCGAGGACTTCGGAGGTGGACCCCAATGGTCGACGTTCGGTCCACACCTGTTGCGACTGCCAACGGGCCAGACTGCGTGACCCCGTCTGTCGCGGAACGGTGCGTCTCCACCGCGCGCGGTGTCGTGTTCGCGACGGTGCTCGTGCTCCAGGCTCTCGATCGCCTCGCGGACGGCTCGCTCTCGCTCGCGATGGCCCTCCTGAGTCTCCTGGCGCTGGGCTACGTCCTCGCGACAAGCGCCGCCTCCGTCCTCGGCCGCGAGGACGCGCGGCTGAGGCTGCCCCTGCTCGTGGTCGATGTGTTGCTGATCAGCGGGCTGATCCAGGTCTCGCAGCGCGCCCAGAGCGAGCTCTACCTGCTGTACTACCTCCCGATCCTGCAAGCCGGCGTGCGGCTGACGCTGCGTGACGCCATCACCTCCGCCGTCCTTGCCGCCACCATGTACGGTCTCATCGTGGTGAGCAACGGCCCGATGACCCCGGTCGTGACCCCGGCGAGCATGCGGAGCGTCGCCTTCGCCGGGTCAGCGGTGGTGCTGGCCACAGTTCTGGGTCTCCTGCGGCGGGATGTCGAGAGGCGTCTGACCCGTCAGGAGATGCTCAGTCACCTGGCGGAGGCAATCTGCCTGAAGGCTCACGCGATGGCGCCGGAAGTGGGCGGCGGGAACGGTCACGGGGAGAAGCGGGGAGTCGGGGGCCCCTTTGGGACATCGTTCCGGTTCGTCGCGGAGACGCCGCGCTCGGTTCTACAGATGATCGGCACGTCGCTCGGGGCCGTGCGACGCTTCATGTACGTTCCACCCGAAGGGGAGCGGTCTGGGTTCTGGGTCGTCTCCTGCCCGAAGGACGACCCCCACGCCCAACTGGCGCGCGAGTTCGCTGGGGAGTTCGTGGGGGGCGAGGGGGAGGAGAGGACGCTGGCCATCGAGCAGGTGTCGTCGATCCCGGAGCTCATCCGCTACCTGCCGGCCGTTCGAACGGCGCTGGTCATGCCCATCCGCCTCGGTCGTCGGCTCCTGGCGACGATCGTCCTATGCGGGAAGGAGCCGACCGTCGCATCGCCCGAGCGCGCCTACTCGGAGGGAGATCTCCGCATGGCTTGCGCGCTGGCCCCCCAGGCGGCTCTGCTGCTCGACTATGCCCGCGCGCAGCACGGCGTTCACGCGATGCTGCGGCGTGT
>VGFB01000403.1 GCA_016869015.1 Armatimonadota bacterium | reverse complement strand
ACGTAGGCCAGGACGCGCCTCTGCTCCTCCGCATACAGGGAGACGTACTTCTCCACCTCAGGACGTGGACCGACGAAGCTCATCTCCCCGACGAACACGTTGATCAGCTGCGGCAGCTCATCGATCTTGAACTTCCGCAGCCACCGCCCGATGGGCGTGATCCGCGAGTCCCTCCCCACGGTGATGAGGACTCCGCTCCTGTCCGCATCGGGCACCATCGTGCGGAACTTCCAGATGCGGAAGGGGCGCCCCGCGCGTCCGATGCGCGTCTGCCGGTAGAAGACCGGCCCCCGGTCCCGGAGCTTGATGAGTAGAGCCGCGAGGCCGAAGAGGGGAGCCAGGGCCATGAGACCCAGGCCCGACGCGACCACGTCGAAGATGCGCTTGGGTGCCGTCACGCGGCGCCAACTCCTCCCGTCGCCGGCGCGGGTCGACGCCGGGGACAGCGCGCTAACCGTCGCTGCTGATCAGGGCCTCGAGCGTCCGTCCGCCGGCCTGGTCGAAGGTCTCGGGTAGGGGCCCTTGGGCGCCGCTGACCAGGTTGTTGCGCACGACGCCCCAGGTGACGGCCGGGTTCACCACGATGCCCTGTTCCACATCCGCGAACCGGTTCCCCTCCATCACCTCCAGCACCATGCCCCCGTCCGGGTCGGACCGCAGGTCCCCGTACCCCCAGCGGCCCGCCGGATCCGCGAACTGCAGGTTCGCGTGCAGATAGGCAGCCACCGGGGCGCCCCGGCCCTCATTGCCTCGAACCAGATTCCCGACGGAGTACCACCCCTGCACCTCGGAGCCCTCCACCAGCGCTGGATTCCGGTTTGAGTACAGCTTGAACTGCTCCACGTAGAACGCGGGCCCGAGGCTCTCGGCGCCGGTAGGACCGCGCATGTTCTCCATCGCGTTGCCCGTCACGAGGTTCCAGGCACACGGATTGCGCACCATGCCGTTGAACCCCACCCCGAAGCCCAGGTTGCGGAAGGTATTGCCTGCGACGATGTTCTCCACCGCGTTCATCCAGAACAGCACGCCGACCATCTTGCTGCGCGGGTCGCTGTCACCCCCATCCACGGTGTTGCCGGAGATGATGTTCTGCCGGAACGCGGCGGTGAGCACCACCCGGCTCGTGTCGTCGGGCACCACCCGCCACGGCCGATCGACCCGCAGCACCGTCTGCGCCAGGCCGTGGTCGGCTCCCGTGACAACCCGATACTGCCCCACGCCCCGGCCGCCCGTCACGAAGATGATCCAGTGATCGTTCCGCCCGACCTCATCGAGGATGCGGCTGCCGGCCCGGGTGCCGTCTGCGCGCAGGGGCACCTCCTCGTCGTCGCTCGAGGCCTCCTCGGTCGTCCGCGGCTCGCTCAGGGTGACCGAAGCCCCGTCGGCCGCTGTCACACCGAAGAACCCCCCTCTGGGATAGCGGAAGTGGAAGAGGTACTGTTCGCCCTGGTTCACACTCAGACCCGCGGGAGGGGGTGAGCGCATGCCGGTGTCGTGGCTGTGGTTGTTGAGGTAGAACTGCTGCCGGATGGACGTGTTGTAGTTCAGGATCGTGCGGTTCATCATCAGACGCCGACCGCGATCGGCGCCCGCAAAGTCGCAGCCCTCCACGATGAGGTTCTTGCCGTTGAGGTTCGTGATCCCGTCATTGAGGATGCCGCTGCGCTTCCAGAGCGAGGCGCTGGCGATGCTCTGATCCGTTCCGACGGAGTACCCGCGGAAGGTGCAGTTCAGGACGCGGACGTAGTCGGTGCTTGGGTCAGGGTCGCCGGCGGCGTAGTGGTCCCGCTGCATGGCGCCGATACCGACGCCTGAGCCGGCCGAGTGGAACTCGCAGTCCTCGATCCGAATGTTGGCCACGCCCGGAGCCTGAAGCCGCAGTGCGGGCTCGAAGATGCTCGTGCGGACGCGCCGGGCGCCCGGTTCCACAATGCGCTCGTCGAGGAGCACGAAGCGGACGCGGGTGAAGGTCAGGTCGTGCGCCTCGGCGCGAACCGTCACCTGGCGCGAGCCGTCGTCGGGGTCGTGGACGCCGGCCGTGTGACCGCGGGTCCCGTTCAGCAGGTTGAGCTCGGACAGGGTGCTGCGCGGCGCTTGGATCTGCAGCACGCAGGTGAGGATGTGGTTGTCGGGCGTTGGGCGGATGGCTGTGAAGGCGCCGCCGAACGCCTGTGCGGCCGGGTCGTAGCGCCCCATGCCCGCCCCCTCGAAGTGGAGGCCGCCCCCGGCCCGCGGCGGAGTCGTGATCGGGCGGCTGACGTGGTATGTGCCGGGGCCGAACCGCACGATGCCCCCGCCTGCCGAAGCCGCACGATCGACGGCCTGCTGGATCGCGTCCGCATCGTCGCGACTGTCGTCAGACCGGGCTCCGTACTCTGCCACCGGATAGACCGCCAGGCCCGCGGCGGCGGGGCCTGCGACGACCTCCAGGGACACCGCCTCCGACCAGCCGTACCGTCCGCCGGTGCCGTTGTGCGCCCAGAGCTCGTAGCGACCCGCGGCCAGACCCGCCGGCAGCGTCGCCTCCAGTCGGTACGGCTGCGCGGCCGTGACCGTCAGCCAACGGGACACTCCGGGGCCTCGCACCCACACCCCCGGCTCCGCGCCTGTCAGCTTCAGGTTGCGTCCCATGAGCAGGACGGTCTGCGCCCCACTCGCCTGCTCCACGCTCAGTCGCGCCGGCCAGCCCCACCAGACCGTGGCGCCGTTGACTCGGATGGGTGCTCCCGTAGCCGCCGATCCCACCGGCCAGACGAGAAGCGTCGAGTCCGCCAGGTCGGCCGGCAGAACGGCCACAAGGCGGTTGTGAGCCGTCCGCAGCGGCTGCACGTCCCGGACCCCTCCCTCCGCCCACACCCGCAGCGATGCGCCCTCGAGCCCCTCGCCTGCGCAGACCAGCGTCTCCGTCCCGAAGGTCGGATCCCCCGCCGCGGCGATCGCCGGCGCCTCGGCCGCCGCCGCGCCCTCGAGGTGGGGGAGCCCAGCCCCCCCCGGGGCCTCGTCCACACCCGGGCCGCCGGGCACGTCCGTACAGTCAGGCAGCGCGGCGGCGCCCACGCTGCCCCGCAGCACTGTCAGGAGCAGAGCGGCTCCGAGAAACCCAACTGCGCCCGCTACCGTCCCTTTGCCGCGCATGCAACGGCTCCCTCTCAACTTCGGTTTGCGAACGAGCCGCTGGGCCCGACGGCTGCCCAAGGCGTCCGTGGTCCGTCTATCAAGCCTCAACGCAAGGCGGCACTGCGGGTTCCCGACTCGGCTGTGCGCTCCGTCTCTCGGGGCCGTTCCGGACGAAGCGCCCATCGGTGAGCCGGCAGTGGCGGAGTTGGGCCGGCCCAACCAGGCGCCTCGCCATTGACTTCGGTGACTCCTCACGCTATGCTTCCCCCGGTTGCCGGCACGACTCGTTCGCGTCCCGGCGTCGCCGCCCCCGGTCCTGCGCCGGGCACGCACCATCAGCGACGGAGGCCGGTCTTCTTGCGGACATTGCGCGTCACCCCCTACTTCGAGCCGGCCTGGTGTTGGGGGGGGCCTGCGGTGAGCATCCCTACCGCGTGCCGGGCTCTGGTTCGCGCCGGCACGTCGGTCACCGTATTCACCACGACGGCCGGTCTCGCGCCCGAGCAGGGCATCGATCCCGAGCGCGAGTACGACCTGGACGGGGTCAAGGTCTGCTACTTCCCCCACCGTTGGCCACTGCGCTACTTCCGCAGCCCAGCTCTGACCCGCGCCCTGTCGGCCTGCGCCGCGGGCTTTGATCTCATGCACCTCCACGGTGTGTTCTGCCACACCAACCTGGCGGCCTGGCGGGTGGCGAAGCGCAGCCACATCCCTTACGTGGTCACCGTGCATGGGGTCCTCGACCCCGTCGTCCTGGGCCAGGGGCTCGTGAAGCGCCACAAGAAGGCCGCGTACATCGCCCTGATTGAGCGGAGGGTGATCAACGGGGCCTCTCGCATCATCGCGCTGAGCGAGGCCGAGCGCACCCAGATCCAGGGGTTAGGCTTCCGCCCTGCGGTCGCCGTCATTCCTAACGGCCTCGAGCCCTCGAAGCTGGCGCCGGTCCCCGAGCGAGCGCGGGTCGACGCGCACTGGCCGGCGCTCGCCGGGCGACCGTACGTGCTCCATCTGGGCCGGCTCCACCCGAAGAAGGGCATCCCGCTGCTGATCGAGGCCTTTGGCACGCTCGTGCGGCAGGAGCCGGAGTGGCGGCTGGTCCTGGCGGGCCCCGACGAGAACGGTCACCAGCGGGAGCTCGAGGCACAGGTCCAGCGCGCGGGGCTTGGCCCGGTGACGCTCTTCCCGGGCCTCGTGTCGGGGGAGCCCAAGCTGGCGCTGCTGGGCAATGCGGACGTCTTCTGCCTGGCGTCACATTCGGAGGGAGTGCCGACGGCCGTGCTGGAAGCCCTCTTCTGCCGGCGCCCCGTGCTCATCGCCGAAGGCTGCTACCTTCCACAGGTCGGGCAGCAGGGCGCGGGTCTGGTCGTCCCCGCCTCGGTCGAGGCCTTGGCAGAAGGCCTGGTCAACCTGGCCCGCGCGGGAGAGGCTCGTCGGGACATGGGAGAGCGGGCGCGCGCCTTGGCCCAAAGGGAGTTCGGCGTCGATACCCACGCACAACGGACCCAGCGCCTATACGCCGAGATTCTGGACGAGCGCCGCGCCTCCCGACCAGGCTAGTGCCCTGTCCCTAATTTCCGCCCGCCCCCCACCGTGATTCCTGCAGTTGCCGTTGGCCGTCGTGGGGCGGCTCACTAGAGCCGCCGGCGTTCGGCCGGTGGGTGGGCCTTGGCGCGTCATTCCCGGCGGGGCCCTCGTCGGGGGGCGTCGCGGCGCTGGTCGCCGCGGCCGGTTCCGTCGCGCGTTGGGGTCGCGTTCGCGACATGAGGGCCCACAGGATCAGCCCGTACACGGTCAGCTTCAGGACCATCGTGGAGTCCCAG
>VGFB01000402.1 GCA_016869015.1 Armatimonadota bacterium | reverse complement strand
ACGACGTGAAGGTGTCGTCATCGCCGAAGTAGTCCATCGGGCAGGCGAAGTCGAGCAGCCCCTGATCCACCCACGCCTTCCAGTCCTGCCCGAAGCTCTCGCGGTGGCCTTCCCAGTTCACGAACACGTCGGCCGAGAACATCAGGTCCGGGTTCAGGTCCTTCAGCCGCAGCCGGATCTCGCGCACCAGGCTGGTGATCTGCTCGCGCCGCCAGTCCGCGAACCGCCCGCGGTACTTCCCGCTGCTGCAATCCCCGGGCCAGCCGTCTACCTTGAGGCCCAGGTCGCGCTCGAACTTGGCCCGGCAGCCCTTGCAGTAGCAGTAGGTGGTCCAGGGGTAGCGGATGTAATCGAGCTGGATGCCCGCCACCGGGTACTGGGCCATCTCCAGGCACGCCCCGACCACCGCCTGCCGATTCAGCGGGTTGGTCGGGCACAGCCAGCTCTCCGTCTCGCCGCTGGTGCTGACCATCAGGCGGCCCGCCTGCCGGTACGCCTCCCGCACGCCGTCCGGCGCCTCGTAGATGAACAGGGCCAGCATTCGCGCGTGCACCGGCACCCCGTGCTTCCGCGCGGCCTCGCAGGCCTGGGCGAGTTGATCGCCATGTTCCTTCATGTAGGGCGCGTGGGGCAGGTGCTTCGAGGGGAAGTAGGCCACTCCCGCCGAGCAGAACCGGGGCATCACGGCATTGAGGTTGGCCGCCCGCAGGTTCCGCATCGTCTCGTCCCAGGTCGGGCGGCCGCGGTAGATGATCCAGGCGCCCCGCAGCTCGCCGGGCTTCGAGGGGTAGGTGGCCCAGAACGCCTGCGCCGCAGCCGCGCGCGCCGCGCCGGAGGCCTCGATGGCGCCGGGCATGTCGTTACCGGCCAGGGCGCCGAGGGCCGCCTCGCGCAGCTCCAGAGCCCGCTCGGCGGCGGCGAGCGGGACGTCGACCCGCTGGCCGGCGTTCCGACGATTCAGCAGATGGTCCCGCAGTCGCGCCAGCGTGCCGAAGCGACCGACGGCGTTCAGTTCGGCAAGCTCGGCCCTCACCGCCTCCGGCCAGATCGCCGGCACGAAATGCCCGATCAGCGCCCGCAGCAGTTGGCCCTTGCGGTAGTCATCGCCGCCGGCGAGGACGTGCGAGATGAACGCCCCGTGATCGCCGAGCACGACGGCCGGGAGCCCGGTCGGGGCCCCTTGAGCGTCCACCCAGTCGGCGAGCAGCACCGCCTCCGGCAGCGGCTCGACGCGCCGGACGTTCCACGACGTCTGCAGGATGCCGTCCGGCAGACCGGGGAGCGCCCGCGTCCTGAAGGCCATGCCGGCAAACTGCCCTTCCCGCTCGGCGCGGATCACTTCCCCGGGACGCGCCCCGGCGGTCAACAGCAACTCATCCGGCCCCACATAGAACACGATGACCTTGCCGCCCCGATCCCGGAAGGCCCTGAGTTGCGCCAGCTCCCCGGTGGACACCGCCCGGTTGTAGGGCAGCAGCGCGACGCGGCAACTTGCCGGGAGGCCCCACTTCTCCACGGTGGAGTCTCTGGACGTCTCGTAGGCGACGCAGGCCGCCGTCAGGGCCTGCTGCACGTTGCGGGCAAACCTCTCCGCCTCCGCCTTGAGCCCGGCGCCATCGGGCCCGAGGTAGTCGCCCTCAACCACGACGACCGGCGGCCGCGAAGGGGTGGCCTGACGCGGGGCCGCCTGCGGGAGCAGCACTGCGGGGGCAAGCGTCACCCGCGACGGGGCCCGCGAGACCTGGTGGGGGGGAAGTAGCGGCAGGAACAGCGACAGCGCAAACGCGCCGAGCCCAGACAAGAGGACCCTCCGGAGCAAACCGCGTTTACCAGCCTCGGCCAACACCCGCACCCGCCGTACCTACCCCTCCAGTGGCGCCGTCACTACCTCGATATACCGCGCCAGCTCGGTCGTCTCGACACGCTCGTAAAGTCTCCGATCCGCTGTGACCAGGACCCCATCGCGCCCGATTGCCAGGGCCAGGTATAGACCGTCATAGACCGTGCAGCCTGTCTGCGCGGCAATCTCCAGGGCGGCGGCAACCAACGAGGCCGCCGACTGCACGCTCCACGGCGCTTGACCAAGCCCTTCAAGGACCGCCTGGGCCTCCTCGCCGGTCAGCGTTCCTCGCCGCACGTGCTTCCAGAGCACGTTGCCGACCTCCGCGTAGATGAGGTCCGGCACGGCAAGGCTGCGGCTGCCGTCGAGCAAGGCTCGCGCCTCCAGGGACCCCGGCTCGTCGAGAAACCACTTCACCGCCACGCTGGCATCGACGACGGCCGTAGGCCTCTCCATGGTCAGCGGTCCCGATCCTCGCGCACCAATGCCGCGCTATCGGGGAAACGTCGCCTCTCGAGCAGGAGCCTCACTCGCCGGACCGCCTCTCGCGCAGAGGCAAAGTCCTCGGCAGCCGCCCGCTTCAGAACGAGCCTGAGTTCAGCCTCCAGCGAACGCCCGCTCTCCTTCGCCCGTGCGCTCAGCTTGTCAACCACTTCGGACTCAAGGCCGCGAATCACCACCTGCGCCATCCTCACTGCCTCCTGTCCGCGATGATAGCACTATGATATCACATTCCGGGCGCGTCGCGAAGTCCCGAGTCACGACGAGCAACACTCCGGCCGGCAGGAACCCCGGCTCCCGCGAGCGAACCGGCGGTCACCCGCTCGAGTGGAGGCTGCCATGCCGGGATGGGCCTGGGCCATTGTAGTCGTCGCCACGATCGCGGCGCTTCTCATCGCGAACTGGTGGAACTGGCGGCGAGGAGTGCGCAAGCGGTTCACGGCGCACCTGCGGGAGGCGCGCCCGGACATCCACGTGGTCCGCGCGACGAGCGGGATGCTGATTACGCGGCGGGAAGACGGCACCGAGGGCGTGATGTACCTCCACCGGGTCTATGACGGGGCCGCTCACGCTCAGACGCCCGAGGAAGAGCGTCAGGTCTTCGGGAGGTTCGTGGCCGCCGTCACCGAGCAGGAGCGGGACATGCTGCAGCCGCTGTCGCTGGAGGCGCACGGCGAGCGGCTGCGACCGATGCTGGCGGCGCCCGAGAAGCGCGCGCAACTGCCCGTCGGGGCGGACCTGCCGCACACGCCGGTGGAGTCGCTGGGGCTGGAGATCCTGTATGTCCTCGACGGCGAGAACAGCGTGAGCTACCTGACGATGGCCAACGTGGAGGAGCTGGGTCTCACCGTGGAGCGGCTCCACGAGCGCTGCCTGGCGAACCTGCGAGCCACGTTCCCGGTGAGGACGGTGCGCGACACGATGCGGCAGAACGCTCTGGCGATGCTGAAGGTGGCCGACGGATACGACGCCACCCGCCTCCTCCTGCTGCCCGAGTACCTCGAGCCCGGGGAGGTCGCCATGGCAATGATCCCGGATCGGGACACGTTGGCCTTCGGTCCCGCGCCGGAGAACATCGACTGGCGCAGGTTCGATCCCCTCGCCCGCGCCCCGGGCGGTCCGCACGTGCTGCTGAGGAAGCCCGTTCGGGTGACACGTGAGGGCTTTCAGGTGATGTAGGCGCCCGCCCGGCAGACCCTTCCTTCGGCCGGGGGGCAGACCCACCTTCAGACAAGTTCCCCCGCCGCCTCCGCCTCGCCTTGTGCCTCGCAGACCTCGCCCGATAGCACCTCGCTCAGCGTGACCGGACAACCGCTCGCCGCCGATTCGAGCAACGCCCAGATGATCGCCACCGAGCGCAGGCCCAGCTCGCCCGGCACCTCCGGCTCACGGCCCGTGCGGATGGCCTCGATGAAGTCGGCCACCTCGGACGCGATCAGTCTACGGTCGGTCTCGGGGTAGGGGAGCTGATAGCCGCTCGGGCGCTGGCCCCATAGCTGCGCCTCGATCTCGTTCAGCCGGAAGTCGGGCAGGCGCTCGACCAGCGCATCGCCCTCCAACGTCTCCCCCTCCAGCCGGACGCGGGGCGTCGCGCCGCCGCGATCGGAGGGAGTCTCCAGCGCGCCCGCGGCGCCCCAGATCGTGCGCTGGAAGGCTCCCAATCCTGTCGCCCCGAAGTGCATCACCCACGATCCCCTCACGCCGCTCTCGAAGATCAGCTGCGCCACGAAGACATCGTCCGATTCGACCTCGTACTCGATGTCGCTTCCATCAGGCCCCGGCCCCAAGCGCGTGGGCCAGACCCGCCGACTGGTGGCGCTGACCGAGGCGATGGGACCGAGGAAGGCCTCGAGCATGTAGCCCAGATGGATGCCGACATCGAGGGCGAGGCCCCCATTGGCCGTCGAGTGACGCCACGGCGTGGCGACGATCCGGCGGCCGACGGTCATGCTGGTCATCAGGACGAGGTTGGGCTCACCGATGAGGCCCTGATCGAGGATGTGACACACGAGACGGTTCATCGGGTCGCGGCGGTTGTTCTCGGCGACGGCGAGCACCCGGTCCGACTCCCGGGCCGCGCGGATGATCGACTGCGCGCGCGCCACCGTCAGCCCGAGGGGCTTCTCGACCAGGCAGTGGACTCCGGATTCGAGCAGCGGAATGGCGATCGGGTCGTGGGAGCGGTTCCCGGTCACCAGGTCCGCCGCCTCGATCCCCGGCTCCCCGGCCAGCGCCGCCTCGGGGGAGCAGTACACCGGCGGCCGGTAGCCCAGCAGTTCCTCGGCCTCGGCCGCCACGGCGCCGGCAACATCCTGGATCGGGTCACACACCGCGCGCAACCTCACCGAGCCCGGCCTCACCCGCTCCAGCTCGCCGTACCCGCGCAGGTGTCGCGCTCCCATCATCCCGCAACCGACCAGCATCAGACTCAGCGGTTCCATCCGCTTCAGCCCTCCTGAAGTGCACGGAGTATGGAGAATGGGACGGAGGCATTCTGGATGGCGGCGGAAGAAATGCCTCCGTCCCATTCCTCACTTCTTGGACTCTAGTGGCGTGTCAGCCGTCATTCTGGCAGTTGCCGTTTGTCGTCGTGGGTCGG
>VGFB01000401.1 GCA_016869015.1 Armatimonadota bacterium | reverse complement strand
CGGTGACGGGTGACCGGACTACGACGGGGAGGGGCAGCCATGCAGGATGTCAAGGAACTGCGCGTGTGGCAGAAGGGCATCGGGCTGTGCAAGGCGGTCTACCTGTCCACCGACTCCTTTCCTAAGGCCGAGTTGTACGGTCTGGCAGGCCAGATGAGGAGGTCGGCCGTCGCGATCCCCTCCAACATTGCAGAGGGGCGGGGCCGCGGCAGTCGCAGGGACTACCGCCAGTTCGTCATCATTGCACGGGGCTCCGCGTGCGAGCTGGAGACCCAGACCATCATCGCCCGGGAGTTGGGCTTCCTTTCGGAAGCGGACGCGGATGAGCTCCTTCGCGAAGTGCGGGACATCGCCCGGATGCTCAACGGCCTGGCAGCGGCCTTGGCGAAGGCGGACCGTGACGCTGGCGAGGTGGCTCCCAGGGAGCTCGCATGATGGGCGTTCCGGTTACCGGAGACCGGTGACCGCGCCATACACGGTTACGCGGGGGAACATGAGGCCGTTGTTGTAGGCGCCGAAGGAGACCCGACCCCCGGGGAGCGGATCGGGGTCGGTGTAGCTGAGGACGACCTGCCCGCGGCACAGGAGGGCCACCTCGTTGCCGCGCTTGCGGGCGGAGAACTGCACCCAGTCGTTGTGGACCCCGCCCTGGGGGACGACGAAGTCGGAGGTCTCCGCCACCACCACCCCGTCACGCTGGATCGCCGTCCACGCTCCGCCCTTCGCCCCCACCAGGAAGCAGTAGCCTGCGTTCAGGTACCCTGTCCGTCCGCAGAGCCCCAGGCGAAGCTCGTTGAGGACCTCCTTGCGGCCCTCGGCAGTCTGCATCATCTTCGGGCCGACGAAGGTGTCGACCAGCACGTCGCCCTCCACCGGCCACTTGGACTGCACCATCGCGTGGCGGTCGCTGAGGCCGGAAAGCCATGTCCAGCCGGGGCTGCAGGTCCAGCGGCTGGTGACCTCCCACGTCCCGCGCTGCACGAGCCAGTCGCTCGGGGCCTCGTTGAAGGTGTACGTGCGCACGTTGGTGCGCTCGAGCAAGAGGTCGTCGTAGCAGAGGGTCGCGCCCTGGAGCTTCACGCCCACGCGGCGACCGTCGGTATCGGCCTGCGTCCCGCCACACGCGAGAACCGGCGAGCCGTTCACCCGCACGGTCAGGGCCGAGCCGGCCTTCTCGACCTCCGCGAGGTAGCCGGTCGGCATCAGCGGCCCGGCATACGTCGTCTTGGCCACGTCGGCGCCGCCGCGAGTAACCGCGACCGTAGCCAGCGGCGTGTCCCAGGTGTGAGCGAACCGCACGGCGTAGCCGCTCCCGGCGGAGGCGTCGCTCGGCGCAAGGCGCACTTCCGCCACCGCCTCCGCCGCCTCCCCGCGATGCACCCCGACCCGCACCCGCAGAGGCCCCGGCACATCGCCCTCGTGCCAGAAGAGCTCCAGGTCGGAGGGGTCGGGCGCCCAGGAGAAGGCCGTGCCGGCCCAGGTCATCACGTCGACGGCTCCGGCGTAAGCGGGGGTCGGCGGATCGGCGCGGTACAGCCCCGACTCGCCCGGTCGGATGTCCAGCGCGCCGAACTGCGCACCCTTGCCGTTCGCGAACACGCCGACCGCGCCCTCGGCCGGCAACACCGCCGCGCGGAGGAGGTACGACCCGCCCTCGATGCCGCAGAAGACCCGCTCGCGCACGGCCTTGACCGTCAGCGGCAACGGATCGGCCGGTCGGCGGCCGCTCACCGGCGTTGCGCCCAGCACGGTCGCCTTACCGTTGCGAACCTCCCTGAGCTTCAGGGCCAGCCCGCCGGAGGTCCGCTCAACAACGGCCTCACACGCCGCCTCCGCGGTCTCCCGCACGCGCACCCCCGCCTCGGTCGCCTCCCCCATCCGCAACTCGACCCGCACGGACACATCGCCCCACACCTCGCCCGTCCGTCCCGCGCCGCGCACGGTGACGCGGTCTCCGGCGGCAACGGGCGCGGCGTCGCTCCAGCGCCACCCGGCGTCGCGGAGGGACGGACCGACGCGCCACGGCCGCGCCTCGACATCGTCGAAGGCGGCCTTGGCGTTGCGCGCGTACAGGCCGAGGGGCCCGCAGCGGTCCGACTCCAGCTGCACCTCCCCCAGCGGCTCCCCGTCCAACAGGAACTGAACGAGGCCCTGCGAGCTGCGCACGGCCAGCCGGTACCACTGCCACGGGCGCAGGGAGGCCGATACGGAGCGCCGGGTCTCCCGCTTGCCCTCCTCCACGGTCGCGAGCTCCAGCGTCTGATCGGCGAGGTCGGCCTCCAGCAGCCGATAGTTGGCCGGATCCCGGTAGTCGAACACCATCCCGACCGCGTTCTGGGTCCAGCGAGCCGAGGCCTCGAAGGCGTAGTCGTCCCAGAACCACTCGCCGGCGGTTGCCAGAGCCTCCTCGCCCGTCTCCACCCCATAGGAGAAGGGATTGGCGCCCGTACTGGCCTCGCCCTCGGTGCTGACGATCTGCCACGCGCCCGAGACGGACTGCCACGCGGCGGCCTCCCCGGCCTCCTGCATGAAGTCATCGCTGAAGCTCACCGGCTCCACCGGCTGCACGAAGCAGTCGGCAAGGCCCTTGGCCGCGACCGCCCCGGGCCACTGACCCGCGTCGGCCGTCTGATGGACCTCGGCGCGGTTCACCAGGATCGACACCGCGCCGCGCGTCCGCGCGACGACCACCTCGGCGCCTGCCGGCAGTGCGACCGGCGGCCCGGTCGCGGCGCCGGTCGCAGCGCCCAAGGGGGCAAGAGAGGCAGGCCGACCGTCCTCAAGGCGCAACTGGTAGCCCCTATCGGGCGCCACGTAGTCGAGGAGCAGATCGACAGGCCCGACCACCTTGCCCTGAACGTCATACGCCGCAAACACCGGCGGTGCGCCCTCCACGAGCGCGTAGCCCTCCGGAAGCGTCGGCGAGGCCGGTGCGCTCACAGCCGGAGGCGGCGGAGCCCAGCCGAGGAGTGTGAGCAGGTCCTCGGGGCCCGCGAGGGTCAGTCGCGGCACGGCGTTGCCGCTCGTGAGGAACTGCATCAGAGCCAGGATCAGGTCATCATCGCCGCCGCCGAAGGCCATCACGTCGCCCATGTAAGGGCCGGAGTAGACCAGATGACCCCGATCGAGGGGACGGTACACGATGGCCGGGACGCTCTGCCCGTTGAGGACGAACTTCCCCCGAACCTTCTCGCCGGCGCCCTCCTCCGTGTACCGGGCGAGCACCACGGTGCCCGAGCCTGCGGCAGGGATGATGGCTGCGCCGGGGTTGCCGTTGTGGGCGTAAGTCTTCCCAGGAGGCAGCCCCGAGATCGCCGGGTGGTTGGCCGCCTCGAGCACGAAGTTCGGCGCGCCCTGGGCCCCGATGCGCTCGCCGGGCATCGCTTCCGGGGAGGGCAGCGCAGAATACTCCAGAAGCGCCGCGCCGCCGTTCCGCACGTACTGCTCGACGACCGGCTGCGCGGCGGACCAGTTGGCGACGGCACCGGAGAGCACCACCACATCGTACCGACCCAGCACCGTGGGATCGGCGACCTGCGGGTCGAGCAGACGCTCGCGAGGCAGACCGTAGCGCGCGAGGAGCCCGGCGTAGCCCGTGCCCCACGGGCCCGCGATCGCGATCCGCCCCCGCGCGGCGTGCGCCGTGGCGACCGCCGCCGTCAGAAGCAGCGCCGCCGCGAGGCGCGCGAGGTTCCTGCGCAGCAACCGAGCCGGAGACGACAAGGAAGGGCCCCCGTGAATGAGAGAGGTTGGTCCTCGGGCAAGCGTCTCTCACAAGGAACACCGCTGGGGCGGGAGGGTTTCTGTGTAGAGTGCCGACGTCAGGGTTACGGGTCTCGGATGCTGAACGGAGGCTTCAGGCAATGGCGGCTTGGGTGACGTGTTTGTTCTGGTCGGCGAGCGTGAATGCCGGACCGGTCGTCTTCGACTTCGAGAGCGCCGATCAGGCGGCCGCATGGGCCGTCACCGGAGCGAACGCCACGGCGACCGTGGCCCCGGTCGATGGAAGGGGAACGCTCGCGTGCGCGTATGCGGGCCAGCCCGGCGCGGCGTTCTCCGTCGCCGTCACCGGCCTTGAGGTCGCAGGCGTGCAATCGCTCACCATCCGCGCGCGCGCGTCCGCTCAGTCGCCGTTTTCCCTGATCCTGGCGGAGGAGGACGGCTCGCTGTACCACACCTTCGCGACGCTGCCCGCGGACGACTGGTGCGAACTCGCGTGGCCGCTCACCGACTTTCAGCTACAGGATGGATCGACCGACGAGAACGACACCCTCGATGCCGAGCAAGTCCGCAGCCTCACGCTCCAGGAACTGGCCAACATGCCCGGTGAGTGGGCGGAGATCTTCGGCTCGAAGCTCGGCGAGCAGGTGCTGAGCCTGGATGAGGTGCGCTTCGTTGGGGAGGCGCGACCCTCACGCGGTCGATCGGACGCGACACGGGTCGTGGTGGACGACTTCACCGACCCGTGGTTCGCCTTGCTTCCCCTGGGAGGCGCGCAGCTGAGCCACGTTCCCGGAGACGCCGGTCGACCGGCCGGGCTGCGGGTCGCGTTCACCTTCATGCCGAACGGGCCGCGGGCCTGGCCGGGAGTCGTGCTGCCGATCGGGCACGTGGACCTGACCGAGGCGCAGACACTGAGGTTGCGCGTTGCGGCGCCGGGCCCTTTGGGGCTGCACGTGCTGCTGGAGGAGCAGGACCGCTCACGCTACGAGCTTCGGGCGGCCGTCCCCGAGGCCGACGACTGGCAGGCGCGGGACTTCCCGTTCGCGCAGTTCACCCTCGAGGAGGGGAGCACCGACGAGAACGGCGCGCTGGACGCGAGCCAACTGCGCGTGGCGATCGTCGTGGTGGACGCGTGGAGCGCCCTGCTGGACGAGGAGGAGAACGGGCAGTTCAGCCTCGGGGACGTGTTGTTCCTGAAGTAGCGGCCCCGCCAACGCCCCCGC
>VGFB01000400.1 GCA_016869015.1 Armatimonadota bacterium | reverse complement strand
CCCCGGCCTTTTCGATTGTTGCGGGACTGCAGGCAGGCCAGGTCGTTCCCTAACGCGAACCTGCGTCCGAGGCGCGGTGGGCCACGGCAGCCACGGGCTCGCCGAGGAGAAGGGGGCCCCTTGGGGGACAGTGCGACGGGTTGGATCAACGTCCCGGGAGGCACGGCGGAGGAGCTTCGTGAGCTGGCGGGGCGGCTGGACGAGAACCTGCGGGCGATCCAGCACGCCTTCGATCTGAAGGTCGGTATCCGCGACGCCGAGCTCAGAGTGGAGGCCGGGCGGGCCGGGTCGGCGGGGGCGGCGCAGGTGCTCCACAAGCTGTTGGCCGCGGCGCAGGAGGGTCACGCGCTGTCGGCGGCAGATGTGCAGTACGCCATCGAGGCGGTGAAGGCCGACGAGGCGGAGCGGGCGGACGCTCTGCGTTCGTCGTCGATCTGGACGACGATCGCCGGGCGCCCCGTGCGGCCGCGCACGGCCGGACAGGCGGCGTATGTTGACGCCATGGCCCGCGACGACCTGGTCTTCGCGATCGGGCCGGCGGGCACGGGCAAGACATACCTGGCGATGGCGACCGCCGTGGCCGCCCTGCGCGAGAAGCGGGTGACGCGCCTGGTGTTGACGCGCCCCATTCGGGAGGCGGGCGAGAGCCTGGGCTTCCTGCCGGGGGACATCCGGGAGAAGGTGGACCCCTACCTCCGCCCGCTGTATGATGCGCTGTACGAGTTGGTGGGGATCGACAAGTTCCGCCGTTACCTCGACCGTGGGGTCATCGAGTTGGCGCCTCTGGCCTACATGCGCGGCCGAACGCTGAATGAGGCCTTCGTGGTGCTGGACGAGGCGCAGAACACGACCGTGATGCAGATGAAGATGCTTTTGACCCGCCTGGGTCACGGCTCGCAGATGGTGGTGACCGGCGACACAACGCAGGTCGATCTGCCGGAGGGCGGCGAGAGCGGGCTGGTCCACGCGCAGCGCGTGCTGCGGGACGTGCCGGGCGTGTCGATCGTCCAGTTGCTCGAGGCCGACATCGTTCGGCACCCGCTGGTGCAGCGGATCGTGCGCGCCTATGAGGCCCCAGGGACGCCTTCGGCCGCCGCTCGCGCCGCGTCTCGAAGGCCCGACGCGGCGGAGGGAGGCGACCGCGGGTGACACGGTTGCCTGACGGCAAGGCAGGCCCCCCCAGCGGGGGGGTTCGGCGGCTGCTGCAGCCCATCGTCGGCCGCCCGTACCGGACGGGCGTTCTGGCGGTCGGGGCCGGGCTGCTGTTCCTGCTGGTGTACTTGCGGCTCATGGGCGAGCGCGTCCCGTGGCAGATCGGGCAGCGAGCCCCTCGCGACATCCGTGCCCACGCCTTCACCACCTACCTCGACTCCGACGCGACCGAGAGCAAGAGAACGGAAGCGCGCGCAAGCACGCCGCTGGTCTTCAAGCCCCGAATCGCCGCCGCCGCACGGGATGTGGACGACGCGATCAGCACCGTCTTCGAGCTGACGCGCAACGCGCGTCTGGAGGAGCCCTCGGCGATCGCGCGGTCCTTCCGGCTGCGTGACACACTCCCCATCCCGCTGTCGGAGGAAACGCGCCGGACGCTGGCGACGGTCACCGACCCCGAGCTCGCGGTGGTCATCGACATGGCCCGCCGCCTGGCGGCCGAGCGGATGACACAGGAAGTCCGCGATCGAGGGAGCGGCCTGGAGGATGCCCGGGCCCTGGTGCGCGCGGCCGCCGGGCGGTCGAACGAGCCGGCGCCTCAAGTGGACGCGGCCGTCGAGATCGCGCAGCAGGCTCTGCGGCCCAACAGCGAGTACGATGCCGAGGCCACCGAGGCAGCTCAGGAGCAGGCTGCAGCGGCGGTGGAGCCCGAGCGGAAGACGGTCGACCGGAATGAGCTGGTGATCGCCGCGGGTGACACCGTCGAGCAGGTCCACATCGACATGCTCAACGCTCTGGGGCTGGTGACCCCCGGGGAGACCCACCTGGCGGCGCGACTGCTCGCCTCAGCCGCCACGATCGCCGTCCTCCTGGGCCTCTTCGGCTACTACCTACACCGCTTCCGCCCCCAGTATCTCCAACGCGGACGGTATGACGGGTTGATCATCGGCTGTTTCGTGGCGGCGGCCTTCATCGCCCGTCTGGGGGCCAAGGGTTCGGCATACGAGGCCACCGATCTGGCGGCCGTGGCGGCCTTGGCGATTGTCCTGACGGCGCTCCTCGACACCGAGGTGGCGATGGTGGCCAGCGTCTTCATGGCCTTCTTCGCCGACCTTGCTGCGCCGGCCAGCGATCCGCGGCTGATCATCGTCGCAGCCCTTGCCGGGCTGGTGGCGGCCTTCACCAGCGGCGCGGGGGGCTCGCGCACCTCGATGATCGCCCGCACGGCGGTGGTCTGTCCCCTCGCGAACGCCTTCCTCGCGGGGGCCTTCGCCACCGTGTTCGGAATCCCCGTGAGCCTGGATCAGTTGGTGTTCGCCGCCCTCGGCGGGCTCCTGGCCGCCCTCTTCGCGGCGGGGGCCATTCTGGTCCTGGAGCGACCGCTGCGGATCATCACTGAGGTCCGCCTATTGGAGCTCTCCAGCGCCAATGAACCCATCCTCAAGCGCCTGGCGCTGGAAGCGCCGGGAACGTACGCGTCGAGCATCGGCGTCGCCAATCTAGCGGAGACCGCCGCCGATGCCGTCAGCGCGGATGCGCTGCTCGTGAGGGTCGGCGCTTACTACCACGACATCGGCAAGCTGAAGCGGCCCTACTACTTCATTGAGAACCAGCAAGGGCGTGCCAACCCCCACGACCGGCTGACGCCGAGCCTGAGCGCGCGCGTGATTGTCTCCCACGTTCGGGACGGTCTGGAGCTGGCCGAGGAGATCGGCCTGCCGTCGGAGGTCCGGGCCTTCATCGCTCAGCACCACGGCACGACGCTCGTAGAGTACTTCTACGAGCGCGCTCTGCAGGAGGCCGGCGAGGGTGAGGAGGTCCTCGAGGCCTCCTTCCGCTACCCCGGACCGCGTCCCCGCTCGCGAGAGGCCGCCATCCTCATGCTCGCCGACACCGTGGAGGCGGCCGCCCGCACCCTGGGGAGCGCGAATCTCGACAGCCTTCGCACGATGGTGCACAACCTCATCCACCACAAGATCGAAGACGGGCAGCTGGACGAGTGTGATCTGACCTTCGCCAACATCCATGCCGTCGAGGACGCGCTCGTGAGGACGCTCTACGCCACCTACCACCAGCGGATCAAGTACCCGGAGCATCTGGACGAGAACCACACGCACCGAGGCGAGGCGCGGGAGTCCGCGCCGACGGGCACGGACTGACGGCATGAAGATCGATCTGGTCGACCTGCAGGACCGGAACCTCGACGGGCGCTTCGTGCGACGAGTAGCCCAGCGCGCTGCCCGGGAGGCGGGGGCGACCTCCGGAGCGCTGAGCGTGGCCTTGGTCGACGATGCGCGGATTGCCGAACTCAATCACCAACACCGTGGGCTGAGCCGCCCGACCGACGTGCTGGCCTATGAGGGCGATGACCCCGACTACCTGGGGGACGTTGTGATCAGCGTGGAGACCGCCGCGCGGCAGGCGGAGCAGGCGGGGCGCAGCCTGCTACACGAGGTGGCGTGGCTGGCGGCGCATGGTGTCCTGCACCTGCTGGGCCATGACGACGTGGAGGCCAGTGGACGGGCGGCGATGGTCGAGCGCCAGGATCGCGCCCTGGCGGCGTGCCTGCCCGCGAGGAGAAGCGAGGTTTCGTGAGAGCTCCCCGCAAGTCGGTGGCCCGGAGCTTCGCGCACGCGCTGGACGGGGTGATGTTCGTCCTGCGCACGCAGAGGCACATGCAGGTCCACTGCGTGATCATCACGCTGGTCCTCTTCGCCGCCTTGGGACTGCGCGTCTCGCCCTTGGAGATGCTGATGCTCATGTCGGCGATGGCCCTGGTGCTCGTCACCGAGATGATCAACACGGCCATCGAGTCGGCCATCGACATCTCCGTCAGCACCTATAACCCGCAGGCCAAGACGGCCAAAGACGTTGCCGCCGGCGCCGTGCTCATCGCGGCCTTCTACTCGATCGTCGTGGGCGTCACTGTGTTCGTCACGAACGAGAGGCTCATCGCCTCCGTACGCAAGATGCCGCAGGTGCCCTCCGCGCCGCGCCTCGGCGAGGTGCAGATCGTCGGCTTGGGCCTCGTGTTCCTGGCGCTCCTCATCGGCGCCGTGAAGCGCTGGAGCGGCCGGGGCACGATCATGAGGGGCGGCGTGCTCTCCGGACACAGCGCCGCGGGCTTCTTCATGAGCACCTGCATCTTCCTGTTCACCCGCAGCCTGTGCGTGACGGCGCTGGCGGGGGCGCTGGCGCTCCTCATCGCTCAGAGCCGTGTGCAGGCCAACATCCACTCGCTGCGCGAGGTGACCCTCGGCGGCCTTCTTGGCGCGGTCGTCGCCGTCCTGCTCTACTGGCCCTATTCGTGAGGGCCCCAGGGCCCTCTGAGGCAGCGAGCGGGACATCCGCCGACCGGCGAGTGTTGGTTCTTCTGCAGCGCCCAACCCAACACGCAGGAGAGGAAGACGGTGGCGACGACAACCGCGCCGGTAGCCCTGGAAACGAAGGAGGAGCGCCTGCGCGAGCTGCTGCGTGAGATGGGGAGCGTGCTGGTCGCCTTCAGCGGCGGCGTCGACAGCACGCTGCTTCTGCGAATGGCGGCCGACGAGTTGGGCGATCGCGCCGTGGCGGCGACCGCGCGCTCAGAGACCTACCCCGAGGAGGAGTACCAGCGCTCCCGGGAGCTGGCGGCGGCCATCGGCGCCGAGCAGATCGTCTTCGAGACGAGCGAACTGGGGATCGAGGGCTTCGCGCAGAACCCGGTCAACCGCTGCTACTTCTGCAAGCGCGAGCTCTTTGGGAAGCTGAAGGAGATCGCCCGAGACCGAGGCCTGCAGCGGGTCGTGCACGGCG
>VGFB01000399.1 GCA_016869015.1 Armatimonadota bacterium | reverse complement strand
GCGCGTCCCAGATCGCCGATCTCGTCGCCGCGCTCGCACTGCGCGCGCTGCGAGAAGTCGCCCTCAGCCAGGGCTACGGCCGCCTCCCGCAAGCTGACCACGGGTCGCGAGAGCCGACGGCCAAGCCACCATCCCAGGCCGGCTGCCAGAGGCAGCGTGGCCAGGAACGCCAGCAGCGAGATCAGCCAGACGCGGCGCTCCGCTCGCATCACGGACGCCGCGGGGATGTCGATGCCGATGACGCCATCGACGGCGCCGCGCGAGGTGTGGAGGGGCGCGAACGCCGACATCCAGGTGCCCCACGCATCGGTATTCAGCCCGGGCTCGACGGTCGGCTCGGCCAGCCGAGGCCCATGCTCGCGGAGCCACGGGGAGGCGTCGTCATACACGTCGCCCAGGTGCGACACGAGCGCCGGGTCAGTCTCGGCATCCACCACGAAGATGAACTCCCCCTCGGCAGTGGCGCGCATGGTGTAGACGTAGGCCGCCTCACCACCGCACGCCTTCCGCACCTGCTGCAGTTCGCGCTTGAGCCTGGCGTAGGTCGGGCTCCCCTCATCCTGACGCGTGCGCAGCGTGCCGTGGAGGTCGCCGTCGATGGTGGTGGCCGCTACGGCGACCAACCGGGTGAGGTTCCGCTCGAGGTCGCGCCGCAACTGGGCGCGAAAGGCGAGCAATAGGGCCGCGGTCAGCAGGGCTGACACCACGACGGCGAGCGCCACGTAGGCGATCGCCAGACGGGTCCGCAGCGGGATGAAGGCGCGCTTCCGGTCTGCCACGATGCGCTCCGTCCTCCACCGTGCCGGCCTTCCAACGTCAAGCACGCTCGACGGCCGGGTGTGCCTTCCCCGGCCCCTGAGAGCCCAGGCCATGGGTGTCTTACCACGCGCCAGGGGATTCGCCCGGTACGGGAATGGCCGAGCCCCGGCCTTGGGCCGGTGGCGTCAACGCTCCAGAGCGCTGCGGAGGGCGGTGGAAGCGGCGAAGAGGCGGAGCTTGAGCGGTGTGCGGGCCAGCGTGTGGTCCATCGTGTACGCGCAACGGCGGGTGTAGTCGAACTTGTAGGCCTCGGCCCCGACCATCAGGTCCATCCAGCGCCAGCCCTGCTCGATGGCGCGCTCGATCATGCTGAGTACCATCTGGCCGCCGGGGGACCAGCGCGCGAAGTCCGGGTCATAGGCGGGGATGTAGTGCATGAACGTCGTCCCGACCACGAACCCGTATTCCCCCGCAATGCAGCAATCCCCGGCCCTTAGCCACCAGAGCCGGGCCATGGTCGACGGCGCCAGGGCGGCGGCAACCTCGGCGTGGAAGCTCCCGGCGCGCGCGTCGGGGATGACTGCCGATCCGCCGCGCCCCTCCCAGCCCCGACGGTGGAGCTCCAGGAAGCGGTCGAAGGCCTCCGGGGTCAGGTCGGGCCCCGTAAGCCTCTCGAGCGATAGCTCGCCGTGCTGGCGGATGAGCTTGCGCCGCTTGGAGACGTGCCGCCCGACCCGGGCCCGGCCCGGGGCGGTCTGCACGAACTCGTCCAGCGTGGCGGGGACGAGGATGACGGGGGCCGCCTGGGCGCGGACGGAGCACGTCGCCAGGCCCGCCTCCCGCGCGAGGACGGGCAGGAGCTCATCGGTCGGCGCCTGGCAGCTGACGGACCGCAGCCGGACCAGACCCCAGCCCTGGTGTTCCTCGGCAAGCCAGCCTACGAAGGCCTGCAGCACGTCCCATTCGGCTCCGGCTTCGATCAGCAGATCGCCGTAGTCCATGTGGGTCCCGGCAAACAGCAGGCGCTCGGGCCCGAAGGACCGTTTGGCCCGGAGCCCGACCGCCCCGACCAGCCGGCCTCCGTCCCTCACGCAGACGGTCAGCAACCGGTCTCGCCCGCCGTAGTGCCGCCAGGAGGCGGTCAGCCAGGCGTGCGTCAGGAAGGGAGACGGGTGGGCGCATCGCGCGAGGAGCGCGTCCCACTCGGGCTGCAGTTCCGCGAGGGCCTCGGGGCCCTCCAGCGCGACGATGTCCATGGTACGCCTTGGGCGGGGCGCCGGGAGGTCGACCTCCCCGGCCCCGGGATCATGAGCGCGGTCGCCCACGCAGAGCCGACAGCGCGCGCATGAGGTCGAGCCACCGCCGGCTCCGTGCGATGTCGTACTCCGTCGTGTGCCGGAAACGCCGCGTGTAATCGAGTTTGTACCGCTCCCCCCCAACGAGCATGTCGATCTCCCGCCAGCCCTGCCCGACGCCGTGCTCGATGACCTTCAGCAGGACCTGCCGGCCGACCGAGTAGGCGGCGAACTCCGGGTCCTGGGCCAACATGTAGCCGAAGAAGGTGTCGCCCATGAGGAAGCCATAGGACCCAGCGACACGTCGGGCGCCGACGGTCAGCCAGAACAGGCGGCAAACCCCGGTCGACGCGAGCGCCTCGGCCACCGTCGCGTGGAACCGCCGCAGGCCGTCGCCGCCTAGAGCCGCCGAGCCGCCGCGCGCCTCCCAACTCCTCGCGTGCAGGTCCAGGAAGCGCTCTATCTCGTCTCCGGTGACCTCCGCCCCGGCCAACGCCTCAAGCCGCGGTTCGCCATGCTCTCGCGCGAGCTTCCGCAGCCGTCGCGCGCCATGGTCCTTCTGCCACCGCCGGGCCGGCATCTCGGCGAGGAACTCCTCGAGAGTCGCAGGCAACTGGATGTACGGGCAGGGATCAAGCCTCCACCCGCGGACCGCCAGCCCCTCCATCTCTGCCAAGACAGGCACCAGGGCGTCGTTGGGCGACCGCGAAGGGATCTGTCGCAGGCGCAGGAGGTTCCAGCCCGCCAGGTTCTCGCGGACCCACCGGAAGAACGCGCTCAGGACATCCCACTCGCGGCCGGCCTCGACCAGGAAGTCCGCGTAGTCGACGTGCCGGAAGGCGAAGGTCAGGCGCCGGAGAGCGAGAGAGCGCTCCATGCGCAGGGGCGCCAGCCCGACCAGCCGCCCTTCGTCCCGGAACGCGACGACCAGCAGTTCGTCCGCCCCCCCGAGATGGTGCAGCGAGGCCCTCAGCCACGCGTGCAGCATGAACGGGTGCAGGGCCGCGCATCGCGCCGCCAGCGCATCCCACTCCGGACGCAAGGCCTCGAAGGGCTCCAGGCCCCGCTCGAGCACGACGTCCATGTCCGACCCCAGTGGCGTAAAGTGGAAGGCTTCAGTGCCCGTCAACGCGCGGCCGTGAACGAACGCTCCCCGGGGCGCTGCGGGGCGCCCCGCAACCCTCTTACCACAGTATTCGTGGACCCCAGGACAGCGGGCTCCGCCCACCGCGCCTGCAGGCTCCGGGGGATCAGCGAAGGACGTAGTCGGTGATGCCACCTTGCGGGGCCAGCGCGAGGTGCTGTGGGTCCGGCCGGGCGACAGCCGCCTCAAGGGGCGTCCCGGTCTCGTCACGCCCGATGGCCTGCACCTCCGCCGAGGGCTTCCCCAGCAGGGCCTGAGTGTCGATGATCAGCTTCGTGCAGCCTCGATCCGCCGGAGGCCCGGCCAGACGGTAGTCGTGATGCCGAGGCGGGAACCCCTCAGGGGTGAAGTACTCCCACGAGCCCAGGTTCCCGCAGGGGATCACCTGCCAGGAGTCAGCGTTTCGCTTCAGCCAGACCGCCCCCGCCACTTCGACGGCGCCCTCGCTCCCGCCCTGGTCTCCTGCGTTCAGGTAGATGTACTCCGGGCATCGCACGTAGTCTTGTCGATGGCCGTTTGCGAGGGCGCTGTAGGCGAGGGTCTCGCCCGCCTTGGCGATCAGCCAACCATACGGCGGCAGCTCGAAGGTCCGGCCGGCCCACTCGACCGACCAGTGCTCGGTGGGGTTGTAGTTCACGTGGACCACGAGGCCGCGCGAGTACCGCACGCGCACCCGGCCGCGCGCCTGCGAACCCTCGAGCAGTGCGCGACTGGTCGGGACGAACTCCGTCCCGTTGTGGTAGTCGATCGCGACCGCGTTGTCGGTGAGGTATTCCCGCTGCACGCCCTGCATGAGGGCGTAGTACTGGATCGTGCGGTTGAGCGGCGGGATGTAGCCGTACCCGAGCATCACCATGTGCCCGTAGGCGAGGCTCGCGGAGACGTACTTGTAGAACGACGTCGGCCCCAGACAGCCGGGGTCGTTGAGAGTCTTCAGGTCCTCATCGGTGAGGAAGGTCGTGGGTCCGTAGCCCATCATCGTGCCGTGTTCCAGGGGGTGGATCTTCAGCAGGTCGAAGTCGACCAGCGGAGGGAAGGCCGAAGCATCCTGCCAGCCGCCCAGGGTTGCGTAGTCCATGTCGCAGACGCCCGCGTACAGCCACCGGTGATAGCCCTCGCTCATGGTCGAGCCGTACTGCTTGCGCGCCTCGGCGATGGCGTCTCCATTGCCGATCACCGTCATCCGCCCGATCCCCGCGCCCGCCGCTCCGGCCTCGTAGTCCAGCGCCTGGGCGCCGCGGTTTGTGTGCACGTCCAGGTACACGCACTCGGGCTGGTACAGCTCCCGGCAGCGTCCTCCGACCTTACGCACGAGGCCAGGCATCGCGGTCGGCTTGGCGGCCTGGTTGCCGTACCAGGCGTCCGCGAGGTCGCCGTCCGGCGTCACCGATACCAGGCTCTCATCCCAGTTCTCATTCAGCGGGAAGAAGTCGGTGAAATCGGCATACGCGCCCCAAAGGTACCCCAGTCCCCGCACCTCGCGAATGTACTCCTGGATCTGCTCCACGCTCATCAGCGGGTGGGGTCGCCAGCGCATCGCGAAGCCCTCGGCGTAGTCGTTCACGAAGAAGCCCGCGAAGTCGTTGGCGATCACATGGTCGATCCCGTGGCGCTTCATCAATCGGTAGAGGCTGAGGTTCGCGCTGCTGGACATCACGAACATGTAGGGCGCGAGGCGCTCGCGGTTGGGGGAGACGGGGTTGGGGATGTTCGGGAGCACGTCGGCGAACTCGGGCGAGACGGTCACCAGGATC
>VGFB01000398.1 GCA_016869015.1 Armatimonadota bacterium | reverse complement strand
ACAGCGTGCTGGACATCCACTACATGGTTCCGCTGGGCCGGCTGGTGCGCAATGTCCACCGCTGGGCGGCGCACCTGATGGTGGCCTCGGTGCTGCTCCACATGGCCCGGGTCTTCTACGCCGGCAGCTTCAAGGGCCACCGGGCGATGAACTGGCTCGTCGGCATTGCCCTCCTGGCGCTGACCTTCGGTCTCTCCTTCACCGGCTACCTCCTGCCGTGGGATCAGCTGGGCTTCTGGGCGACGACGATCGGCGCGAACATCGCGGCCTCGCCCCGCGAGCTGACGGACGCGGTCGGCATCACGGGCGTCTTCGACCCCGGCGGGTTCATGAGGGGGTTGTTGCTGGGGGCCGGAAGCGTGGGGCAGGAGGCGCTGATCCGCTTCTACCTGCTGCACGTGATCGTACTTCCGGCGGTGCTGATCGGGCTGGTGGGCATTCACTTCTGGCGCATCCGGAAGGACGGCGGGCTGGGCAAGCCTGGGGTGGAGCCGACGACGGCGGGCAAGGGCGCGCCGGTGGCCGGCACGGCCCCCAACGAGCCCGAGCAGGCCCCGCGCAAGTCCTACGGTCTCATGGCCATCGTGCGCGATCGATCCCCGGCTACCGATGTCGACCCGGCGGAGACCGCGCCCAGCTGGCCGTATCTGCTGCGGTACGAGCTGCTCCTCACGATGGCGACCGTACTGGTCTGCCTTGTGCTGGGCCTGCTCTTCGATGCGCCGCTGAAGAGCCCCGCCAACCCGCTGGTGCCGGAGAACCCGGCGAAGGCCCCGTGGTACTTCCTGGGACTGCAGGAGATGGTCGCGTACTCGGCGTTCATGGGGGGCATCGGGGTGCCGGCCCTGGTGGCGCTCGCGCTGGGTCTGGCACCGTACCTGGACCGCGAGCGCACCGAGGCCGGCGTCTACTTCGGGGGGGCCGAAGGC
Organism: Armatimonadota bacterium; assembly: GCA_016869015.1. GTDB lineage: Bacteria > Armatimonadota > Zipacnadia > Zipacnadales > VGFC01 > VGFC01. Next base: position 4,029 of record VGFB01000398.1, on the reverse strand, counting down.
AAGCGGGTCGCGCTACAGAGCGCTCTGTTCACGCTCGCGGCGGCGGTCGCCACCGTGGCGGTCCCGGTGAGCTTCGGGTGGCTGCGAACGTGGTGGCCGGAGGTGCCCCAGATCGTGATCACCTTCGTGAATCCCGGCAGCCTGCTGGCGGGGGCTTGCGCGCTCTGGTCGCTGCTGACCGTGAAGCGCACGAACTCCACGCGGATGGGCGCCATCGCGCTGTTCACGTGCTTCGTGGTGGGGTTCGTCGTCCTGACGTACGTCGGAACGTACCTGCGCGGCCCGGACTGGGCGTTCTACTGGACGCGCGCCAGCTGGCCGGTGCATTGAGGTGCAGGCAATGAGACCGTCTCGGGAACCGGATGGACCCGGCCGGACGCCCCCCGCGCTGGGGGAGGTGCAGGCGCGCGACCGCCGGGTGACGGTCGGCCTGGCGGCCGTCGGCCTGCTGACGCTGTGCGCGCTGGCCTTTGCGGCGCTGCGGGATGAGGCACTGCCGGAGTGGCGGCGCTACCAGCGTGAGTACCAGGCGATCCTGAAGCGCAAGGCCACGGACGACCTGGGCCGCAAGCTGGCCCGGGAGTACACCTCGGAGCTTCGGCAGATCGTGGTGCCGGACCTCAACGTCGTGGACCGCTGCGTGGCGTGCCACAACGGCATCGACGATCCCCGGATGACCGACGAGCCCCAACCGCATCGCGCACACTCCGGAGACCACCTGCAGTGGCACGAACCAGGGCAGTTCGGCTGCACCGTGTGCCACGGCGGGCTGGGGCGGGCCACCACGTGGGAGGGGGCCAAGGCGCAGGAGCACTGGGATTCGCCGCTGTTGCCGGTGGGGCTGACGCAGGCGTCGTGCGGGCGGTGCCACAGCGCGGAGGAGGTGGCGGAGCGGGGGGGTGCGGCTTACGCCGAGGGGCGCCGGCTGTTCGTGGCCAAGGGCTGTCAGTCCTGCCACAAGCTGGACGGGCGAGGCGGAGGCAACGGCCCGGCGCTGGATGCCGAGGGTCTGAAGCTCCCCGGGCAGTTCGCGATGACACACGTGCGGGGCCCGCGAACGCCGGCGCAATGGCTGTTGGAGCACTTCGAGGACCCGCAGCGCATCGTGCCCGCCAGCCAGATGAAGTGCCCGCAGCTCGGCGTCGAGGAAGCCGACGCGCTGACGGTCTACATGCTGTCGCTGGGAGCGCGAAGCCTGCCGCCGCGCGTCGTGACGGCGCAGAAACACCTGGCCGTGTACCAGGGCCGTACGCCCGCGGAGGCGACGGGGCCGGAGCTGTTTGCCCGCTACTGCTCCACCTGCCACGACACCGGGGAGTACGGCCGCTACGACAAGTTCTTCGCGCGCTTCATCCCCGCGGTGCGGGGCCCGACCTACGTGCAGACGGCTTCGGCGAAGTACGTGGAGGCGAACATCCGCGACGGGCGGCCGGGCACGCTGATGGCGGCCTTCGGCGGCGCGGCGGGCGGCCTGACCGACGCGGAGATCGCTCGGCTGCGCGCGCACCTACTGTCCGGCCCGATCCCGGCGGAGGCCCGTCTGCCGGCCGAGGCGTTGCTGCTTGCCCGCGCAAGCAGCGCGCCGGGCGACGCGGCGCGAGGCAGTGCCCTGTTCGCGTTTCAGTGCGTGGGCTGCCACGGCGCCCAGGGGGAAGGCGTGCTGGCCCCGGCGCTGGGCAACCCGGTCTTCCAGAAGACGGCCACGGACGGGTTCATCCTGACGACCATCGCCCATGGTCGGCGCGACACCGCGATGCCCGGATTCCTGGCGCCGGACCGGGGCGGGTTGGGCGAGGCCGACGTGCGCGACCTCGTGTCCCACGTGCGGACCCTCAAGCCGGCCGCGCCGGGCGGCGCCCAGGCGACCCTGGCGCAGGCGAGCGGCGGCCAAGGGAGCAAGCCATGAGCGACGACCATCGACGCGATCGGGAAGCGTTGGAGCGGCTGTCCCGGCGAGACATGCTGAAGCTGACGGGGGGCCTGGGGCTGGCGGCGTTGCTGGGCACCGCGACGGGGCAGTCCACGCTGGAGGAGTTCGCCATCGTGGACACCGACCCGTTGCGCAAGTACCCCTACCGGGGCTGGGAGGACCTCTACCGCGAGCAGCACGGCTGGGATCGCGTGGTGCGGTCCACACACTCGGCGAACTGCACGGGCTCGTGCTCGTGGAAGGTCTACGTGCGCGACGGCGTCATGCTCCGGGAGGAGCAGTCGGCGGACTATCCGCGCATCAACGAGGACCTCCCCGACTACAACCCGCGCGGCTGTCAGAAGGGCGCCTGCTTCGTCGAGTACGTCTACGGCGCGCAGCGGGTGAAGTACCCGTTGATCCGCACGGGCGCGCGCGGCGAGGGTCGATGGCGGCGGGCCACGTGGGATGAGGCGCTGGAGCTGATCGCCGGGAAGCTGGTCGACAACGTCACCCGGCACGGGCCGGACACCAACACGTTCTTCAGCGTCATCCCCGCCATGTCGCCGGTCTCGTTCTGCGGCGGGGCGCGCTTCGCCCACCTCATCGGCGGCGTGGTCTGCTCGTTCTACGACTGGTACTGCGACCTGCCCCCCGGCGAGCCGATCACCTGGGGTGTGCAGACCGAGGCCTGCGAGTGCGCGGACTGGTTCAACAGCAAGTACATGGTGCTGTGGGGGAGCAACATCAACGAGACGCGCATCCCCGATGCCCACTTCGCCTGGGAGGCGCGCTACAACGGCGCCAAGATCGTGTGCGTCTCGCCCGACTACAACGGCAGCGCCATCCACTGCGACCAGTACCTGCGGATCAACCCGGGGACCGACGCGGTGCTGGCGCTGGCGGCGGCGCGCTACTCCATCGACGAGGAGCTCTACGACGCGGCCTACGTGAAGGAGCAGACCGATCTGCCGTTCCTGGTGCGCGAGGACAACCAGCGCTTCTTGCGGGCCAAGGACGTGGGGCAGACGGCGGAGGACCCGGAGGCGGCGTTCCTGGTGTGGGATGCGGCGAGCAACGCGCCGGTGGTCGTGCCGGGGAGCCAGGGGAGCGCGGAGAAGACGCTGACGCTGGGCGCGATCGACCCGGCGCTGACGGGGCGCTGGACGGTGAAGCTGGCGGACGGGCAGGAGTGCGCGGTCACCACGGTGTTCGAGCGGCTGCGCCGGGAGCTGAGCGACCCCCTCTACTCCCTCGACGGCGCCGCCAGGCGCTGTGGCCTCCCGGTCGCGGACGTGAAGGTCTTCGCCTACGACTTCGCCACCCGCAAACCCGCGATGATCATCCACGGCGCGGGCACGAACCACTGGTACCACAACGACCTCATCAATCGGGCGATGCTGCTGTGCGTCGCGCTGACGGGGAACGTGGGCAAGAACGGCGGCGGCTTCAACCACTACGTCGGCCAGGAGCGCATCTGGCCGGAGGCCGGGTTCAAGAAGCTGGCCTTCCCGCAGGGCCCGAAGAAGCAGCGTTTCCAGAACACGACGCTGTGGACGTACTGTCACTCGCAGCATCGGGACCCGCACCACGTGGGCGGCAAGCCGATCGAGCAGTACATCCTCGAGTCCGTGCGCAACGGCTGGATGCCGCTGTGGCCGAAGAACGACTGGGAGAAGATCACCCCCGAGCAGCTGCACCAGCTGCCGCGCAAGCCGCGGGCGCTGATCGTCTGGCGGGCCAACTACCTGAACCAGGCGAAGGGTAACGAGATCGTGGCGCGGTCGCTGTGGCAGGACCTCGACCTGGTCGTCAACATCAACTTCCGCATGGACACCACGGCGCTGTACAGCGACGTCGTGCTGCCGTCGGCCACCTACTACGAGAAGACCGACCTCAACAGCACCGACTGCCACTCGTTCATCCACCCCTTTGGGAAGGTCCTCGATCCGCTGTACGAGTCGAAGACGGATTGGGACATCTGGGCGGCCCTCGCGCAGAAGGTCGCCGAGGTCGCCCGGGCTCGGGGCCTCGCGCCCTTTGAGGATGCGGGCCTGGAATGGGACCGCGACCTGACGAAGCTGTACGACGAGTGGTCCGACAACGGCGCGCTGGTCACC
>VGFB01000397.1 GCA_016869015.1 Armatimonadota bacterium | reverse complement strand
GCCGCCGCGCAGGGCTCGTAGCTCTGAGACCGGCGGTTGGAGAGGACCCGGGGTCTGCCCGCTTTCCCCCCCCGCAGCCACGCCGCCATTACCTGGCGCGTACCCTCCAGGCTCGCCTCCCAGACGACACACAGCGCGTCGTCTGCCGCGACCCCCTTCGGCTTCACGTCGGCCCCCGGGCGGCTGGTCACCCGGACCGGAGCCCCGACGCCCGAGGCCGTGACCCGCGCCGCCATGATCTCCCAGTCCCCGCCGACCTCGGTGGCGTACAGCACCCAGGCGCCCTCGCCGTCCGCCACCACCCACGGGTCCAGGATGTAGGTCCCCGCGCCCCCGGCGACCTGGAAGGTCTGCGTCAGCACGCCGCCGGCCAGGGCGACCTGCGCCACCTGCAGCGTGTCCGCGCCGTCGCGGAACGATACCCAGGCCGCGCACGCGTGGTTGCCCACCTTCGCCATCCGGGGCCAGTCGTTGAAGCCCTGCCCCTCGGACAGATCGATGGGCGCCGGCATGTCGAGCTCCGTCAACGAGACATCATCAAGCCACAGGCGGCCGGCCGGCGCCCCGTGGGAAGAGGGCGCGATGAACTCGACCGTCCACGGCTCGCTGGTCTCCACCGAGAAGGTGCTCTCGTAGCGCCGCCACTGAGGGGTCTGCTTCTCGAAGGCGACGACCATGACGCGCTGACCCGCCGCGTTAGAGCGCCAGACGACCAGTTTGGTCTCGTTCGTGCCCTTGGACCACGCCGAGAGGGTGTACACCGCTCCGGCCTTCAGCTCCAGGCGCCGGCTGAGGGTGAGGTGGGTGTTGGGCGCGGTGATCTCCCCGGCAATGCACTTCCCGCCGCCGTGGGCGATGCCGGCCGCCGTGATGAGCTCGTGCTTCGGATCGGGCTGCCAGTCCGCGAGCCCGTCCTCGAAGCCCCCGTTGGTGAGCAACTCGCGCGGCTGGCCGGTCTGGGCCGTTGCCGGTAGGCTGAGCACGCCGAGCGCCAGGGCGGCCAGGGCCCATCGCATAGCAGGCCTCCTGTGCTTCGCTGTCGAGTAGCGCTTCTCTGGACAGGCGCGCCCTTCCTTGTGGATCAGAGGCGCCGGAGCCGCGCCCGGTGGAGCCTCAGGGCGCGGCGTCGGCGGCCACGAACGGCACACGGGTGGCGCTGCCGTTGAGGTAGCCGACCTGGGTGTAGCGCGTCCGATCCTGACCCCACCCGTGATGCCGCCCGGCGCCGTCGCGTTGGGGGTCGCCCGTCGCGTTCGGGACGTTGAGGTCGGACTCGAAGAAGACGACGAGGGCGCCGTGGTTCGTAAGCTCCGTCGCGTTCCGGCCCGCCACCGCGGCGTTCATGGCGAAGGGATGCGCCATCCCCGGCGCGCCCGAGCAGACGAGGACCGTCGACAGGACGGATCGCCGCAGATCGCCCCGAGCGCCGTGCGGCTGGAGCGGGCTTCGGCCGGCGTCCCCGTTCACCTGAGCCAGGTTGTCGTACATCCCGTCAGCGGCGTTCCAGTAGTCGATGTGGCAACGGCGACCCCTCCCGCCCGGCGTCGGCCCGGCGGCGCTCGGCCGATCCTGGTCGGACTCGAAGAAGAGCACGGTGTTGCCGCGTCCCCGGAACTCGGCGGTGTTGTGGCCCGCGACCGCGTCATTGATCGCGTAGGCGTACTCGAGTTCCGGCGCGGCCGGGCACACGAAGAGGGCGTTGGGGTCAGGGGCGTCGATCAGGTACGGCGCCAGGTCCTCGGCCCAAGTGTCGGCTGCGGGCAGAAGCCCGTCGTTGTCGCGGGCGAACCTGCGGGCTGCACCGGCCAGATAGGCGAGGTTCTGCGAGCACGTGGATGACATCGTCTCGCCCTCTACCAGGTCGGCCACCGAGAATCCGGGCGGGAGGACGACGGCGTTGCCATCGCCGCTTACGGCGACGCGCGTGCCGTCCGGCTGGAGGGCCGGGCCGTTCTCGGCCGCGTCCTGGGAGGCGCGAGCGTTGCGCTCGCCGCCCGCCCACTCGAACAGCACCAGCAGGCGACGGCGATCCTGCCAGTCCTGCGGCAGGGGCTGCTCGGAGAGCGCCTCGTTCATTGCGAATCCGGACTCCAGCTCGGGCGCGGCGGGACACCGGAACGCGTCCGCATCGAGCACATAAGGCTCGACTTCGTCCATCCAACGGTCGGCCGGGGGCAAGCGGTCGGCGTGATCGCGGCTGTACTCCACGAGAGCCTTGTAGAGCGTCTGGAGGCGGTTGCGGGACTCCCACAGGGCCGGTGAGGAGCCGGAGGATCGCGTGTTCGGGGCCTCGATGTAAGGCTCGAGGTCGGTCTCCCACGACTCGGCCTTCGGGAGGAGGCCGTCGTGGTCGATCGCGTACTTGCGCGCCGCCGCGACGAGAGCGCGCAGGTTCTCCGAGCAGCGCTGGGCGGCTTCCTCCGCCTGCTGCCAGCCGCCGACCTTCTGTCCGGGCTCGAGGGCCATCGTCTGTCCGCTGGCAGTGATCAGCACCAACCGGCCGTCCGGCCGGGGCCTCGCGAGCTTCGTCGGGTCAGCTGCCGTGGCGTGGGTGTTGCGCTCCCGACCCGGATGCTCGAACAGGAGCACCGTGGACTCGCGGACGCTCCGATCGTCCGGCAGCGGCGCCCCGGATAGGTCGGCGTTCATCGCGTAACAGCACTCCACATCCGGTATGGGGCAATCGAGGGCAGCGCGCTCGAGGACGTAGGGCTCGATCTCGTCGAGCCAGCGCTCGGCCGGCGGCAGAGCATTTCCGTGGTCGTTGGCATACTGCTGGAGGGCCTGATAGAGCTGCCGGAGGTTGCTCTCCGACTGCCACGTCTCGGGGCCGCCGCCACCGCTGCTGCCCGGGCCGTGCTCGAAGGCCGCCGCCAGGAACGAGTTGCCGTCCGGCGCCGACGCGCGGAGCGTGTCGATCAGCCTCACCCGCCAGGTGCCGTCCGGCTGCCGGGCCAGCACGAAGGTCTGCTCCGAGCGCGCCACGGCGCTCAACTTCACCTCGGCTCGGTCCCCCTCCTCGCTGGAACCCGTGACCTCCTGCTCTACTGGAACGCCCATGGGCACGAGCAGGTACTCGCGGATCATGTCGCCCAGCTGGCGTGGTCCGCCCCGCTCCGGGTTCGCCTCCAGCTCCCGCAGCTCGACCTGCGCGGGATCGTCCGGCGCGAGCAAGGCCAGCGCGGCCGCCACATCGGCCTCGCGGCAAGCCCGCGAGTAGGCCTGCACCACCGCCACCGGGTCCGTGAGATCAACGGCCGGAGGCTCCTGCGGGAATGCCGCGCTGACCGCAGACACCATCAGGAGCACGAGACCGAGCCGTGCCGACGCCGATCGCATGATGTCACCTCCGCCCCGCTTGACCCCGGGCTTGGGGACCTACATCACCTCTCAGGTTGACCGAGGGCGGCCGGCTCTCCTGCCTGCGCCGAAGGTCGGCGGCACTCCTGGGGGGAACCCGCGAGGCGCTTCGGCAAGGAGGGTCGGCCGCCCATGACGAGTCGCGAACGACTGCTGGGCGCGCTGCGTCGAGAGCCGGTCGACCGCGTGCCGATCTGGGCGTGGGGCATCCACCCGTGGCTCGGGACAGTCCACCCGACCATCCAGCCTGTGGTCGAGGCTTACCTCGACCGAGCCGACCTGATGCACTGGTGGAGCCCCGGATCGGGGACCTTCCTTTCGGCCTCCGAGCAGGTCACGGTGCGCGTCGAAGACCGGGACTGCGAACTGCCCGACTACCGCGAGCGCGTCCTCGTCTACTCGACCCCGGCGGGCGAGCTGACCGAGGTCCACTACGTCAGCGCGCGGGGACGTCCGGGTTACTGTAAGAAGCACCTGCTGGGCAGCGAGGCCGACGTGGAGGCGTTGCTGTCGGTGCCCTACGTGCCGGTGCAGCCGGACTGCTCGGGGTTCAGGGAGGTCGACCGGGAGCTCGGCGAGCGGGGCCTGCCGATCGTCAGCCTTGGGTCAGACCCCATGTACCTGCTGAATAACCTCACCGGCTCGGAGTTGTTCGCCGTCTGGTCCATCGAGAAGCGTGGCCTGATCGGCGAGCTGATCGCCGAGTTCCTGCGCCGCGAGAAGGCGTGGGTGGAGTGGCTGCTGGCGCAGGGCGTCGGGCCGCTCTTCGGGTACGTTGGTCCGGAGCTGTGCATCCCGCCGCTGCAGTCGCCGCGCGACTTCGAGGAGTGGGTCGTCGGCCCGGATCGGGAGATCAACGATCTCATCCGTCGGGGCGGCGGCCTGTCGCTGGTGCACTGCCACGGGCGGATGGGCCCGGTGCTCGAGGGCTTCGTGCGGATGCACGCGGACGCTCTACACCCCATCGAGCCGCCGCCCATGGGCGACGTGACGCTCGCCGAGGCGAAGGCCCGCGTGGGCGCTGACCTGTGCATCGTGGGGAACGTGCAAGAGCACGACCTCCTCACGATGCCGACCTCCCAGTTCCGCGCGCTGGTTCGCGAGACCGTGCGCGTAGGCACGGCCGGCGGCGGCTTCATCCTCTCCCCTACCGCCACCCCCTTCGGCTGGCCGGAGCTGTCGGACCTTGGGAGCGCCAACTGGCTCGCGCTACTGGAGGTTGGGTCGGGGGCCGGAGAGTGCGGAGGCGCGGTCCGCTGACGTCGGGGCGGAGCGCCGGTCGCTCAGAGCCCGGCCAGGCCTGAGCGCACCGCCCAGACGGCCGCCTGGGTGCGGTCGGAGACGCCGAGCTTCCCGATGATGTTCTCGACGTGGGTCTTCACCGTTGAGCGGCTGATCCCCAGGATGCCGGCGATCTGCTCGTTCGTAAGGCCTTGCGCCACCAGGTTCAGCGCCTCGCGCTCCCTGGGGGTCAGGACCTCGAGCTTCTTGGCGGCATGGGGCGCCGCCTTTGCGTCCTCACGCACCAGACGCTCCACGACGGTCCTCAACTGATGCACCTGCAGCAGTGACTCGCCGCGGCTGACGGCCCGCACGGCCGTCAACA
>VGFB01000396.1 GCA_016869015.1 Armatimonadota bacterium | reverse complement strand
AGACGGCCGACGTTCCGGAGATCATCGTCGGTACGGAGGTCGGCCTGCTGCACCCCCTGCGGCAGGGCAGCCCGGAGAAGACCTTCTACGGCTTCCCCGAAGCCGTCTGCCCCAACATGAAGAAGACCACGCTGGACCATGTGGTCGCGGCCCTGGAGACGCTGGCCCCGCGGATCGAGATCCCCGAGGAGATCGCGGCGCGCGCGAGGCAGTCCGTAGAGCGCATGGTGCAGTATGGTTGAGGTCAGCGACGCCGTTCCTCGCGCTCGCGCCGGCTGGGCTCGCAGCCGCAGAAGTCCTGGCGGTAGAGGCCGTACTCCCTCGAGAGCTGCAGACTCCGGTCGAATCCGCCCTGCTTCTTGAAGTCGAGGGGGAGATACTCCACGGGTAGCCCCGCCAGCGCCTGTGCGGCGGCGACCGCGACCTTCACCAGGGGCTTGCGCGGGCCGAGGGTCAGGGTGGTGGTCAGGAGCCCGATGCCCTGCGCCTCAGCGGCCTCACCTGCAACGCGCAGCCGCAAGCGGAAGCACGCGTCACACCGCCGGCCGCCCTCGGGCTCGGCCATCAGTCCCTCCGCCACCGTCCGCCACCGCGCGTCCTCGAAGGGGCCCTCGAGGAGTTCGACGCCGGCCGACTGCGCGTAACGTCGCGCCTCCGCCAGTCGGCGGTCGTGCTCGTCTCGGTCCGTCAGATTCGGGTTGTACCAGAACAGGACGACCTCGAACTCGGCCCGCAGCCGCTCGAGGCACGCCGTCGAGCACGGGGCGCAGCAGACGTGCAGCAGCAGCCGGACCCGCGCCTGCTCCTGCGGCATGGCCTCTACCTCCCCGCCAGCCCCTTGAGCAGTTCGACCGCCGCCTCAGTCAGCGCCCAGCCGCCCTCGCCGGTGGGCATGCTGCTCCGGGCCAGCCATGTCTCGTAGCCCCCCTGCTGGATCGCCTCCGGGGTGCACACATAGCCCACGTAGTCGTTGGCCAACTCGATGGGCATCGTCTGGCCGAAGGGCGAGCGCTCCTTGATCGCCAGGCCGAACTCGCAGAACACCTCGCCGGGCAGCGCCGCCCACGCCACCTCGCCGACGCGGCCCGCGGACACGAGCGTCGGCAAGACCTCCGGCAGCTTCGCGACCATGAGCTTCTCGCGCGCCATCTGCCACTGCACGAAGGTCAGGCCGGCCTCCTCGGCCGTCATCCCCGCCACCCGCGCGGCCTCGTCCAGTTCCTTACGCGTGGAGGTTCGCCGAGCCACGGGCGTCTCGCGGGAGGCGGCGGAGACCGCGACCTCGGGGTGACGCCGGCTCTGCTCCCAGACCCTAACGGCCTCCGCCGCCACGACGCGAGCCACGTGCCGCGCCTGCGCCCACGGGTCACGCGAGGGCCGCGGCGGGTTGGGTTCGCGGAAGTTGATGTTGTTGATGTCGCCGCAGCACCCGTTCGTCATCAGGACCGGGAAGTGGGCGTCGACCATGCGGTTGAGTTCGGCCTCCACCAGCGGGAAGTAGTCGGCTGAGACCTCCAGCCCGTGCCCTCCACCTACATAGTGCAGCGCGTAGTTCACGACCGCCGCGATCGGCGTGCCGTCAGCCCGCTCGAACGCCAGGACCCCGACGTCCGGATCGATGGGCCCCGCCGGCCGAACGAGGTCCGGGCCCGCCACCGGCGGGTTCATGACCACCGAGCCGTCGCGCATGTGCCAGCGCCGGTTGTGCACCTCGTCCGGCTCCGAGCCTACGCCCCAGCAGGCGACGGCGGGCTGCAGCCGGCGATGGGCCATCTGTAGCGCGTCGGCGATGCGGGGCGCCAGCCACTCGTTGTAGGCCTCCTCCTTCACGGCGCCCAAGAGCCCCGTCGTCGCCGGCCCCGTATGAGTGTGCGTGCAGGCGACCGTGATCTGGGCCGGCGGAATGCCGGTGCGCAGGTGGGTGAGCTCCTTCGCGCGGTCCAGCACCTCCCGCGGGCAGCAGATGAGGTCGCAGGTGACCAGGGCGAGGGTCGCCGCGCCGTCGGAGACGACCAGCGCGCGGACGTGGAGGTCATCATGCACATCGACGGCCTTCCGGTCATTGAAGTAGCCTGCCAGGCTGGTGCCCAGCGGCGGTGTGATGCAGGTACGGGCGACGCCGACGGTGAGGGCCATGGCGGAGTTCTCCTGTCCGGGCGGGTGGACGCGGCGGACGGCCGTCGGCCGATTCGCCGATCTTCCGCCGTTCCCCTTGTGCCTCCGCCGGCAGAGCGGCGCCGGGAGAAGTCGCCCGGGCCAGGCACGGTTGGGGCAGGTCCTTCGGGGTCAGGCGCTCAACGTACCGTCCAGCGGCGATGCGGCCGCGTGTACGGCATCCGGAGACGCTGACCGCATCACGATGGGGGTGCAGGCGGCATGAGCCCAAGGACCCTGATGATCGTAGCGATGGTGGCGGCGCTAGGGTGGCCGGCTCTGCCCGGCCCGGCCCAGCCGCCCACAGTCCTGGGGACCATCGCCGGATCGCCCGGCGGCGGCTTCGTCGATGACGTGGGCCGCAGCGCGGCGTTCCGCGCCCCGGCAGGCATGGAGCTGGTCGGCGACCTGCTGTACGTCGCGGACTCAGGCAACCACGCCATCCGGGCGGTGGACGTCACCACGGGTGAGGTCACCACGGTCGCCGGCACCGGCAGTCCGGGCTTCGACGACGGCCCGGCCGCCGGCGCCACCTTCAACACCCCCCGTGACGTGCTCTATCACCCGAGCCTGAACGCGATTGTGGTCGCCGACTCCGGGAACCACGCCCTCCGCGTCATCGACCTCAGCAGCAGCGAGGTCACCACGCTGGCCGGGACCGGCACGGCCGGCCACAACGACGGCCCGGCCGCGGAGGCGCTGTTCGACGAGCCCAGCGGCCTGTGTCTGCTGCCATTGGAAGGCGGAACAGGGCAGGGCCCCGACAGGCCGCAGGCTGCAGCGGACGGGGATGCGCCCACTGACCAGCCCAGTCAGTACGGCAGCGACGCGATCCTGGTCGCCGACACCGGCAACCACTGCCTCCGCGAGATCTACGACAGCGGCTACAGGACCGCGGGTGGCGATGCTCCCTCGGCGGGGACGCCCGGCTCCTGGTACGTCTACACCATCGCCGGAGTGCCCGGGACGCCCGGGCTGGTCGATGAGACCCTCTACCTGGCGCAGTTCAACCGCCCGATCGGCCTGCTGGAGCTGGGCGGCATGGGCGTGCTGGTGGCCGACTCCGGGAACCACGCGGTCCGGATGCTCGACCTGAGCGCCTGGGTTGCGACCACGGTTCAGGGAGACGGTACGCCGGGCCACGCGGACTCGGCGGACGGCAGCGCGCTGGCGCGCTTCCGCGTCCCCTTCGGCCTGGGGCTGGGCCCCGATGGGCGCGCGTGGATCGGCGACGCCGGCAACCACCGGGTCCGCGCGATCGACCCCTACTCCGCCGCGACCGAGCGCATCGTGGGCACGGCCATGGGCTACCTGGATGCCCTCCTTCCCCAGGCACTACTCAACCAACCGTGGGACGTCGCGTCGCGCGGGAACGCCCCGGCCGCCGGCGCCGCCCCGAGCGCCTTCGTCAGCGACAGCTGCAATGACTGCATCCGAGCCATGGGCGAGGACACGCCCCCTACCGCCGACCCCGGCGGCCCCTACTCCGTGGGCCCGGGCGACTCGCTGCTGCTCGATGGATCGGCCTCCTCCGATCCCGATGTGCTGCTGGGGGATCGGGTGGACGGGTGGGCCTGGGACACCACCGACGATGGCTCCCCCGATGAGTGGGGCCAGACGGTCTCCCTGAGCGCCTTCGCGGTCTGGTTCTACTTCGGCGATCGCATCGGCACGGCGACCTACCCATACGACCGCCCCGTCGCGCTGGAGGTGGTGGACCTGTTCGGGGAGACGGGCACGGCGAGCACCACGGTGCAGGTGCTCAGCGACCTGGGGTCTTCGCTGGCGCCCGTGCTGTTGCCCGAGCCCCCCTGGACCCGCGGCACCACCAACGGACTGCACTGGACGGGCGTGGGGGCCGATTCCTACGAGTTGGAGTGGGCCGAGGCCCCGGACTTCGCCACCGTCGGCGGGCCGCTCGTGACGAAGAAGCTCAGCGCCACCGTCACCGGGCTGGTCCACAACACCACCTACTACTACCGGGTGCGAGGGCTCTTCGGCGCGGACGGGGAGGTGTCGGGGGCCTGGGAGGGCCTGGAGCCGGGGCCCTGGTCGAACATCGAGTCCTCGACTCAGGATGCCGTCGCGCCCGACAGCGTGTTCGGCGCGGCAGCCGATCCCCTGCAATCCCGCGACCCGCGCGTTCGGCTGCCCTGGGCGTCTCTGGAATCGGGGAGCGGCTTCACCTACCTGCGACTCTGGTACTCGCATGAGGGCGGGCCGCTGATCCGTTACCCGGGGCGATGGGCTCCGGCGAGCACCACCCCGCTGGGGGGCAACGATGAGCTGGCGGAGGGGGAGCTGGTCTTCAACGCCGGTCGAGCCGCCGGCGACGGCTCCTACGACCTCTACCTTTCCGGCCTGGATGCCGTGGACAACGCCGAGGATGAGACGACGCGCGATCTCACGGTGATCGTGGACTCGGCGGCGCCGGAGATCACGGACATCACTGTCTTCAATATCACGCCGACCAGTGCGGACATCTCATGGCGCACCACGGAGGACGCGACTTGTCTGCTCGACTTCGGCAAGACCACGGGCTACGGCCAGACGCTCCCCAGTCCGCTGGGGCAAGTGCACGAGGTCCATCTCGCGGGTCTCGACCCGGACACCGACTACCACTTTGAGATCACCGCGACCGACCCGTTCGGGAACGAGGCGCAGTCGGGCGACCAGCTGTTCCGCACGCTCAAGCCTCCGCCGCCCGTCATCTCCAACATCCAGGTCACCAACATCACCCAGAGCAGTGCGGACATCAGCTGGGACACGGACGTGCCGACCCTCGGGGTCGTGGACTACGGACTGACGACCGCCTATGGGGCGCAGGAGGGCAGCCTCA
>VGFB01000395.1 GCA_016869015.1 Armatimonadota bacterium | reverse complement strand
GGCAAACGCTGCAGCCCCGGCGCGGCGGGCACGGTCACGTCGAACCTGTCAGCGCTGGGCGTCGGGACGATCCACGCGGTCGGCTGCCTCGGCGACGACGGCGAGGGCCACGAGCTCACCCAGGGCCTTCAGCGGACCCGCGTCGAGACGGCTCACCTCCTGGTGCGCGAGGGCTGGTTCACGCCCACCTACACCAAGCCGATGGTGCTGCAGCCGGACGGCTCGGAGGTCGAGAGCAACCGCCAGGACATCAAGAACCGCGGCGAGACGCCCTCGGCCATCGTCGAAGCGCTGATCGGCGAGCTGCGCGCGGTCGCACCACAGGTGCAGGCGGTGATCGTCGCCGACCAGGTCAAAGCGGCCAACGAGGGCCTGATCACCGATGCGGTGCGCGATGAGCTGGCCTCGCTGGCCAAGCAGCATCCGGAAGTGGTGTTCTTCGCGGACTCGCGGGGGGGGATCGGGCGGTTCCGGAACCTCATCGTCAAGCCGAACGCGGTGGAGGCCTGCCGGGTTCTCGACCCGACCGCGCGGGAGCCCGCGCCTCCGGACCTCGCGCGGGAGGCCGGCATGGCCCTGAGCCGCCGCACCGGCAAGCCCGTCTACGTGACCTTGGGCCGCGACGGCCTCCTTGTCGCGACGCCGGAGGGAATCACTCGCGTGCCGGGCGTGCCGGTCGAGGGCCCGATCGACATCGTCGGCGCGGGGGACAGCACCACGGCGGGGATCGTGTCGTCCCTGTGCTCCGGAGCAACCCTGGAGGAGGCGGGCCGCGTCGGCTGCCTGGTGGCCTCCATCACCATCCAACAGTTGGGGACGACCGGCACCGCCTCGCCCGCGCAAGTGCTGGCGAGGTTCGAGGACACCTGCGCCTGACGCGCTGAGATTCAGTCTCACCGGCCCGGGTCACATGGTACAATGACGGTGGTCCCGCCCGAAGGCACTTAGCCGTCTGAGGAGCGGTCTCATGGATTCCCAGTGCGAGCCGTTCAAGTGCTGCACGCTATGCGGATCACGGTGGTCGGGGCTGGAGCGCTTCGTGCTGGACACGGAGCTGAAGGTGGAGGGGTATCAGGCCAACTTCGTCGACCCGGACTACGGCCTGTTCCTGGTGACGCATGACATCGACGGGTGCGGGACGACGCTGGCGGTCTGGGCGAACGACTTCCGGCACCTGTACACGGGGCCCGTCTACGCGGAGCGCCACACGGGGCAGGAACACTGCACGGGACGGTGCCTCGAGCGCAACCTCGTCGAGGCCTGCGACGCCCCGTGCGACATGGCCTGGGTCCGACACGTGCTGCAGTGGCTGCGGCGCCACGAGCTCCCGCCGCACCTCGCCGCGGCGGCCTCCTGAGCCCTCAGCGCACGTCGACGCCCTGCAGTCCGTTCACCGTCAGGTTGGGATCGGGGAAGCCGTTCACCGCCGGGAGGAGGCTCGTCGCCGGCAGGTACTTGACGTGGCCGTCCACAAAGAGGTAGCTCCGCGCACCGCCCCAACCCCACCAGCCGTCCTTCACCCCCGCCTCGTGATTCGTCAGCCACTCGCCCCCCAGGACCTTCCGGGAGGGAAACGCCACGTCGGCGAGCCCCTGACTCACGCACGGCGGCGGCGAGCCGGCGTACAGGTCGACGGTCGTCATCGCGTTCACCTGCGCGGGCGTGTGGTAGAAGGCCGCCGTGTAGGCGTAGGAGGTGCTGTCCCAGGTCGCCGGCGCGACGGCGTCCGACGGGCACAGTAGGACCTGCGGCGTGAAGCCCACGGAACGGTTCGGGTCGGACGGTGCGCTCGGGTCGCGCTTCCCAGCCAGCGCCAGATAGGGCTGCAGCGGCCAGCGCCAGCGGCGACCCATCCAGAGGTACGGGTCCCCGGTGTTGGGGAAGCACTCATCGAAGTCGTCGGCGTACATCAGGAAGGCGGCGCCGATCTGGCGGAGGTTCGAGAGGCAGACCGTCCTGCGGCCCGCCTCCCGACTCCGCGACAGCACGGGGAACAGCATCGCCGCCAGGATCGCGATAATGGCGATCACGACCAGCAACTCGATGAGGGTGAAGCCGCGCCGGTTCATAGGGGTTTGGGGTCTCGGGTTTGGAGTGTGGGGAGCCCGGATCCCGGTACTTCGCCGGCGGTGACGGGAGGCCTTCGCCGCCGGACGCCGGAATACCACATTTCGTGCCGGGATTGCTGATTACGGAGGGGGAGGTCCAGATGATCGAGGCGTGCATCTTCGCCGACGAGGTGTCACAGGAGTTCGATCAGGCGGTCCGGCTGAGCGTGGCGGCCGGAGCCCGCTGCATCGAGCTGCGGGGCGGCATCTGGGGGCGCGCGGTGCAGAACTGCACGGATGAGGATGTGGCCCGGATGCAGCACGTGTTGGCCGAGGAGGGCGCGCGCGTAGCAGTGCTCGGCTCCCCCGTGGGCAAGTGCCACCTCGGCAACGAGGAGGAGCACGCCACTCATCTGCGGTGGTTCGACCGGATGTGCGAGCTGGCCCACGCCTTCGAGACGCGGGTGATCCGCGGGTTCGCGTTCTGGAATCCCACGCAGGAGGACCGGATCCGGCCGAACCTGGAGGAGTACCTCCCGCGGATCGCCGAGCGGCTGGGGCCCATCGTGGCGAAGGCGGAGCGGGAGAACCTGTTGTACTGCTTTGAGACCGAGGGTTCCACGATGACCGGGACATGCGGGGAGATCGCGACGGTGATCGAGGCCCTCGGCGGATCGCCGAGCTTAGGCGCGGCCTGGGACGTCAACAACGGCTGGGGCTGCGGAGAGCTGCCTTACCCGGACGGGTATGCCGCCATTCGGGGACGCGTCCGGCACCTGCATGTGAAGCCCAACGCCCAGAAGAACCTCGAGACCGTCGCCGACACGTCGCTGAGCTACGCGGAAATCCTGCGCGTGCTGAAGGCCGACGGCTACGCGGGCTGCGCGAGTATCGAACACTGGGGCTCGCCGGAGTTGATGCTGGAGGGCGTTCGGCAGCTGGCGCCGCTGCTGACGCACCTGGCCTGAAGGCGGGGGCCGTCTGGCAAGATCAGTGCAGGTAAGAGCGGAGGGACCTCGGCGAGCCAGCGCGGACGGCCGCATCCGGAACAGGCCGAGCCTCGTAGGAAGGCCTGGAGGCGTCGAGGCAGTTCCCACCCGGGCACCGGTCCCGGAAGAGGTGGCGGACACCGCGGGCGCGAAACCCGAGGGCGTCCCCGAAGGGGGCCCGCCCCGCACCGGCATTCCCATGTTGGAGGGTGAGCGAAGTGAAGGACACTCGCGACGTGATCGGGCTGAACGTGTTCTCGACTCAGGAGGGGCGGATTCTGGGGCGGACGACGGAGTGCGTGGTGGACCTGGCGACCGGCAAGGTGCTGGGTCTGGTGGTCGCCGTGGCGTCGGGCGAGGAGCGCGGGATCGCCCGGGCCGACATCACGGCGGTCGGCAAGGACGCCGTCATGGTCGCCTCCGACAGGCTGGTGAAGGCCCTGGGAGACGTGGCCGGCCTGGAGGAGCATCGAACCGTCGGCAAGGCGCCGCGCGTGCTGACGCGCGCGGGCGAGGTGCTCGGTTCGCTGGGGGTGGTGCGGGTCGATGAGGCGTGCAAGGCGGTGGAGTCCTTCGAGATCGTGGGCGATGTGATCCAGGCGTTGGCGGATGGACCGGCCACGCTTCCGTTCACGAAGGGCACCGTCCACGGTCGGGACGCCATCGTGCTGCCCGAGGCCGCGGAGAAGGCGATCAAGCGTCCGGGCGGACTGCGGGCCAGCTTCGAGAAGGCGCTGGGCGCGGTGAAGGAGCGGGCCGGGGAGATGGGCGACAGACTGTCCGATGCCGCCAAGAAGGCTCGGACCGCCGGCGAAGCGGCGGGCGAGAAGGCCCTGGCCAAGGCCAAGGACGCGGCCAAGCGGGCGCGCGCGGCGGGCGAGGCCGCGGGCGGGAAGGCCGTGGCCAAGGCCAAGGACATCGCCCAAGACGCCAAGGAGGCGGTCGAGCACCAAGTCGAGGCCGTCCGCGGCAAGCCTGAGCCCGCCAAGAAGGCTCCGGCCAAGAAGGCGGCCGCGAAGAAGGCTCCCGCGAAGAAGGCCGCCAAGAAGAGCAGCTGATAGCCGCTCATGCAATCACAAGCGATCGACCAACGGGGCCGGACGGCCGCCGAACCGACGTTGGCGGCCCGTCTGGCCCGCGCCATTGAGGCGCTGAGACAAGACGACGCATTGGAGCTGCGGCTCGACGAGCCGATGGCTCCGCACACCTCCCTGGGCGTCGGCGGGGCCGCGGCCGTCTACGCAGTCGCGCGGCGCGTTGGCGGGGTTCAGGCCGCGATGGCCGCGGCGCGGGAGCACGGCCTGCCGATTCTGGTGGTGGGCCGCGGGACGAACCTGCTGGTCCGCGATGGCGGTTACTCCGGCATCGTGCTCCATATCGGCCCGGCCTTGAGCGCCATCACCATCGACGGCGACCGCCTCTGCGCCGAGGCCGGGGCGAGTCTGGCGGAGGTCTGTGAGGCGGCGGCCGAGGCCGGGCTGTCCGGGCTGGAGTTCGCCGCGGGGGTTCCCGGGTCGGTCGGCGGCGCCGCGGCCATGAATGCCGGCGCCGGCGCCGGGCAGATCGGCGACGTGATCGAGAGCGTCGAGGTGGTCCACGAGGACGGCACCCTCGGCACGTGCTCGCGGGAAGGCCTTGAGTTCGGCTATCGGCGCAGCTGCCTGCGGGACGAGCGGTGTGTCGCCGTACGCGTGGTTTTCCGCCTGGCGCCTGCCGATCCCGCCCCGATCAAGCGGGCGATGTTCGAGGCAGTCGAGAGCCGCTGCCGCAAGCAGCCGCTCTCCCTGGGGAGCTGCGGCAGCGTCTTCAAGCGGCCGCCGAACGATTACGCCGGGCGGCTGCTGGAGGTCGCCGGCGTGAAGGGGCTGGCGATCGGCGGGGCTCGGTTCTCCACCAAGCACGCCAACTTCATCGTGAACGAGGGCACCGCAACCGCCCAGGACGTTGTTGACCTGAT
>VGFB01000394.1 GCA_016869015.1 Armatimonadota bacterium | reverse complement strand
CATCGCCGCCCGCGACGGTCAGACCCCAAAACATGCCACCTCGAGTGGGAATTCGACCCCGCTAAGCGGATTGCGGGTACAGGGCACCGCTAGCTCCCCATCTAGCACGGTCACAAACCGCAAACGACGGAATGCGGAACTCAGAACTCGGAATCGAGACCCGAGACCTGCCGTTGTTGGCGGAGAGAGCGGGATTCGAACCCGCGATGGCCTTGCGACCATACGCGCTCTCCAGGCGCGCACCTTCGACCACTCGGTCATCTCTCCGCGGTCGTGGAGATCATCCGCACGGGCTTCGCGCCGCTCAACTCCGGAGCTTCTCGAGCTCCTTCTCCACCATCGCGCGGGTCTGATCGCCCTTCGGCGCAATCCTGAGGTAGTCCTCCCAGGCCGCGATCGCCTCATCGTTGCGCTTCAGGTCAGCCGACAACACGAGCCCGAGATTGAAGCGGCTCTGCGGGTGCTTCGGGTCCGCCTTGGCCGCCTCACGAAACCGGGCCACCGCGCCCTCGGAGTCGCCCAGACCCCGCAGCGCGATGCCTAGATCGGTGATGATGTTCGCATCGCCCGGCTTCTTGACCAGGGCCTCCTCATAGGCGGCGACGGCGATCAGGAACCGCCGGTGCGAGGCCTCGTCGTCGGCCGCCTCGCCGCCGGCTCGCGCCTCGTCGAGGTGCTGGTTGCCGATGTTCACGAGCTCCTCGACGTCGAAGTCGGCAAGCCGCTCCCGCAGCGCCTCCTTGGTCATCTCCGGCATGCTGGCCGGCGCGTCGGAGGCGCCTGGTCCCATGCCGCCGCCCGTGTCCTCGCCGTGAGCATGCGGCGAGGCGCTCGACATGGCGCGCTCAGCGCGCCGCTGCTCCGTCTTCACACCGTTGCGCAGGCCGGCCGCGTAGGCGGCCACGCCGACGATGGCGGCCAGGACCATCGCCTCCCACAGACGTACCCCTCGCGCTCCCGGTCTCGGCCGGGGTTGGCCGTCACTGGTCTTCCCGTCCGGCATTCGCGTAGGCTCCTCCGACGGTAGCGCAGCTTAGGGGCGCGCCTTACCATCCCACGTCAGGCCCGAAGGGCCCGACGGACGAAGCGGGGGAATGGCGGAGAGGGTGGGATTCGAACCCACGAGCGGCCCTTGCAGACCGCTACACGATTTCGAGTCGTGCGCATTCAACCGAGCTCTGCCACCTCTCCGCGTTTCCGACGCCGTTGGACGAAGAAGGCGCGCAAGGGCTCTGCGCACTCCGCCGCCAGCATCCCCGCCAGCACCTGCACCCGGTGGGTATTGCGGCGATCGCCCAACACTTCCAACGCGGACCCGCAGGCCCCCGCCTTCGGGTCCGACGCGCCGTAGACGAGCCGCCGGATGCGAGCCAGAAGGACGGCTCCGGCACACATCGCGCACGGCTCGAGGGTTACATACAAGTCGCAATCCCCGAGGTTCCAGCGACCTAATCGCGCAGCCGCAGCGCGCAAGGCGACCAACTCCGCGTGCGCAGTCGGATCGCCCTCCGCCTCGCGGGCATTGCGGCCCTCCCCTACGATCTCCTCGCCCCGCACCACCACCGCGCCCACCGGCACATCCCCACCCGCCTCCGCCTCCCGCGCCAACTCCAGCGCCCGCGCCATCCACCACTCGTCCCCCGGTCGCCCCTCGTCGCTGGCCTGCCTCATGGCGGTAGGGTGGCGCCCCCGGCCCGACTCGAACGGGCGGCCTCCAACTTAGGAGGTTGTCGCTCTATCCACCTGAGCTACGGGGGCCAATCGGCGCCGGCGGGCCATGGCCGGTAGGCATTCAATGCCACGAGCCGCCACTGGCCGGCCGGGTGCCGTGTCGGGCAAGGGCCGGGCTGCCCGCGGCGTCCCGTGCGAGGGCGGCTCGTTAGGGTCGACTGGTGCGCCCGGCGCGACTCGAACGCGCGCACCTGGCTCCGGAGGCCAGCGCTCTATCCGCCTGAGCTACGGGCGCAAGACTTGAGCCGACGCCCGCAAGTGGGACGGCGGCTCGACCATGGTTCTGTGGCGTGCTCGACAGGACTCGAACCTGTAGCCTCCTGATCCGTAGTCAGGTGCGCTATCCACTTGCGCCACGAGCACGCGTTCCGGTTGTCTGGCGGAGAGTCCGGGATTCGAACCCGGGATAGAG
The DNA here is from genome assembly GCA_016869015.1 of Armatimonadota bacterium. Lineage (GTDB taxonomy): Bacteria > Armatimonadota > Zipacnadia > Zipacnadales > VGFC01 > VGFC01. Next base: position 2,853 of record VGFB01000394.1, on the reverse strand, counting down.
CCATTCAGCCCTATAATCGCTTAGCAGGCGATCGCCTTCAGCCACTCGGCCAACTCCCCGCGCCACGCATCATACCACAGGCAGCGAACCGATTTCAACCATGTTCTTCGTCAGCGTATCCGCCCGCAGTGACGGTGTCCGCCGGCTGCACAGTGCCAATGCCCGTAGAGGACGAACGGGAGTAGGCGACCTGTAGGCCGACCTGCCCAGGTTCCGCACGGCCGCGGCCACGTCGCCCGGACCGGGCCCGCCACCAGCGAGTCGGCCAGGCGCTGCCGGCTCTCGCTCCAGGCCGAAGTGAGCCAGAAAGGCAGCAGCCCGGCGGCCAAGGCCTGCGCCAGCTCGGCGTGGTCCCGGGAGCCCAGCGTCCAGTCGAAGGCCGCGCGCAAGCTCCCGATGTCCTCCTGGAGCCGGGTCAGCCACGTACGGGTGCCCGGGTGGTGCACGGCGGCGTGGTTCCAGATCCACTCCGCCCCGTCGCCCAACACGACGACCTCCTGGGCGCGATGCACCGCCACGCTCTCCGCCTCCTCCAGGCTCCTCGTCTTTGCATGCGTCCGTGCCCACGCTCTCACGAACTCCTGAAGGTCCTGCTCCGCGTTCCGGCTGACTGCCATCCCGATCACCCTTTCCGGCCCGAGGCCTGGTCTCTCAACCCATGGATTCTCGGCCCGAAGGGTGATCCCTGTTCTCCCCCCCAAGACCCACCTACTCCCTGTGGTCGCACTCTCACGCGGCGGCCGGGTTGCCTCTCGGGCCGGTGTGTGCTATACTGACCCCATCGTTCGCGCCGGCATGGGCCGGCGCAATGTCTTCCTGCCCTGCTGACCGTCCGGTGCCCGGATCGGGCGCCATCGTTCACGTCTTGTGGATGACCGGGCGGTCCCCCTGGGCCGAGGACCATAGGAAGAGGTGACGCAACCTTGCCGGCTAGACTGTATGAGGCGATGTACATCGTCCGTCCGGAGGCGACGGATGACGAACTGCAGGCGCTGATGGGTCGGGTCGCGGACACGATTGGGCAGATCGAGGGCACGATCGATCTCCACGATGTCTGGGAGCGCCGCGAGCTGGCTTACGCGATCGACGACTGCAAGCGCGGAATCTACGTGATCTGCTACTTCAACGCGGAGTCGACGGCCATCGACGCGCTGCGGCGGGAGCTGGACCTGGAAGAGCAGGTGCTCCGGCACATGATCGTGGTCCCCAACCCGCGCGCGATCTGGCGCCCGATCTCGGCGGCGGCGGTCGAGGTGAAGGAGGCGGACGCCGCGAGCGAGGCTCCGGCAGAAGAGGCCTCTGTGGAGCCCGAGCCCGCGGAGGAGCCGGCTCCCGAGTCGTCCGACGAAGACGCTCCCCCCGAGGGTCCCTCGGAGGAAGCGCCGGCGGTTGAGCCCGAGGAGTAGGGGCGCGGCACGGCGACGCATAATCTGCCGGTTCTTGGGGGGGCGCGACCGTGATCAACAACGTGGTGCTCGTGGGACGACTGACCAAGGATCCCGAGATGCGTTACACGCAGAACGGGATTGCCGTGACCCGGTTTACGTTGGCTGTCGATCGGCCCTTCGGCCGCGATGAAGCGGGGAACAAGCAGACGGACTTCATCAACATCGTGGCCTGGCGCAAGACGGCCGAGCTGTGCGGCCAGTACCTGAGCAAAGGCGCGCCCGTGGGCGTCGAGGGTCGTGTGCAGACCCGCGCTTGGACCACGCAGGACGGTCAGCCGCGGAAGGACTTCGAGGTCCAGGCGGATCGGATCAGCTTCCTGGAGAGCCGGGCGGAGCGCGAGCGGCGCGAAGCCGGGCGAACCAGCGCGCCGCCGAGCCAGGCCGGAGGTCGGCCGCCGGACGAGGAGCCGCCGTTCGACGACGTTCCCGAGCCGATGGATGCGGATGACCCCTTCGGCGATCAGTAGACGCCGGTTTCGTTCGACTGTGAACCACGACAGCCATCTTCGCCGACCCTAGCCCGAGACTGCCCTCTCGGGCCGGAGTCGTTTCCGGTGGTGGCGAGCGGACTGACTGACGATGCACGCCCTCTCAGCGCTGTTGGAGAGCTCCGAGGAGTTCCAGACCATCCTCGCCGGTCTGGCCTCCCACGGCGACCGCCTCTGCATCGAGGGGGCCAGCGGCGCCGGGAAGTCGCTGCTGATCGCCGGCGTCGTCCGCCGCTCGGCGCATCCCGCCTTGGTCATCGCGCACAACGAGGAACACGCCGGTCGCCTCTTCGACGATCTCACCGCGCTCCTCGCCGACGATGATCTGACCCCGGTCCTTCGCTACCCCTCCATCACCGAGACGCTCTACGACGGCCTGCCCGGCGACCGAACGACCCTTGGCGGCCGCCTGGCGGCGCTGGAGCGCCTGGCCCAGGGCCGGAAGGCCATCGTGGTCGCCGCCGTGAGCGCCGTGATGCACCTCACAGTGCCCCCGGAGCGAGTCCGGCAGGGACTGCGCGAGCTCGCAGTGGGCGCCACGGTCGACCGTGATGCGCTGGCCCGGGACCTCGTCGCGTTGGGCTACGAGCGGGCCGACCTGATCAACGGTGTCGGGCAGTTCTCGGTGCGCGGCGACATCGTGGATCTCTTCCCAGCCGGCGCGCAGGACCCCGTGAGGGTGGAGCTGTTCGGCGATGTGATCGACTCGTTGCGGTCGTTCGACCCGGGGAGTCAGCGCTCCACGTCCTCTCTCACTGCGGTGGCCTTCGGTCCCGCGGCCGAGTTGATCCCTGACCCGCAGGCCCTCGATGACGGAATGACGCGGATCGAAAACGCGCTGGCCGTGGAGCTGCGGAAGCTCCGCGAGCGGGAGCGGTACGACGAAGCCAAGCGCCTCGATGAGGGCGTGCGTCGCG
>VGFB01000393.1 GCA_016869015.1 Armatimonadota bacterium | reverse complement strand
CGCCTGGGACTCGCCCGCGAACGCCGTCAGGATGTTCCTCTCCGTCTGGGTGCCGCTCAGCGCCATTCGTGACCCTCCTGATATCGCCCCCTCAGGGCGTGGAATGCTCACGAGCCCCCCCGTCTCCGACACGTGGGGCAGAGCCCGGTGAACTCGATGCGATGCTCGTCGATCCGGTAACCCGTCGCTGCGGCCGCCTCCTCCGTCAGACGCGCGCCGATCGAGGCCGCCACATCCTCAACGCGCCCGCAGCGAGAGCACCGAACGTGGTGGTGGGGCTGCACTTCCCCGTCGAAGCGGGCAGGCTCCCCCATGAGGTGGATCTGACGGATCTCCCCGGCTCGGTCCAGCACTGCAAGGTTGCGGTAGACCGTACCCAGACTCACGTTGCTCACCGTCCGGCGCACGCGCCGATGCACTTCCTCGGCCGTCGGGTGGTCGTGGCTCCGTCGAACCTCTTCGAGGATGGTCGACCGCTGAACGGTGGTCCGCAGCTTCGTGGCGACTGTCACCTTACCCCTCCCGTAATGGTAATCACTCTCGTTTGCTGCGAAGTTCCCGGGCTCGAACTCAGTCCCGACGCCTCCGCCGGCCCCCCGCGGGAACCCGGCGGGAACCCCATCCGAGCAGGGATTCGGCGGGCCTCCCGCGCACCTACACCGTCACTGTCGCACCCGCACACCGCCGGCTGGAGGGCTGGGACCATGGCCCACGAGCGCCCGAGCTTCGTGATCTTCTATACGGACGACCAGGGGTACGGCGACCTCTCCTGCATGGGCGCCACCGACTTCCGCACGCCCCACCTCGACGCCCTCGCCGCCTCCGGCGTGCGCTTCACCGATTGGTATTCGAACTCCCCGGTCTGCTCGCCCTCGCGGGCCTCCCTCCTGACCGGCCGCTACCCGGTCCACGCCGGGGTCCGCTCGATCCTGGCCGGGCACCGGCAGGCGACGGGGCTCTACCCCGAAGTGCCGACGCTCTCCTCGGAGCTGAAGCGGCTCGGCTACCGCACCGCAATGTTCGGGAAGTGGCACCTGGGCGTCACGGAGGAGTGCCGACCGCACCGCCACGGCTTCGACGAGTGGTTCGGCTTCATGGCCGGCTGCATCGATTACTACTCCCACATCTTCTACTGGGGCATGGCGGGGAAGCAGGACCCGGTGCACGACCTGTGGGAGAACGGACGGGAGACCTGGGAGAACGGGCGCTACTTCACCGAGTTGGTCACCGAGCGCGCTGTCGCCTGGCTGAACCGCGTCGCAGAGGAGGACGACCCGTTCTTCCTCTTCGTGCCCTACAACGCCCCGCACTACCCCATGCACGCGCCCCAGCGCTACCTGAACCGCTTCCCCGGCCTGCCGCCGGACCGGCGGATCATGGCGGCCATGCTCAGCGCGGTCGATGACGGCGTAGGGGAGATCCTGGAGGCCCTGGCGACACACGGTCGGCGGGACAACACCATCGTCTTCTTCCAGAGCGACAACGGGCCATCCCGCGAGACGCGCAACTGGCTCGACGGCACTCCCGATCCCTACTACGGCGGCAGCGCCGGAAGGCTGAAGGGGCACAAGTTCAGCCTCTACGAGGGCGGCGTCCGCATGCCGGCGCTGATGAGCTGGCCGGCGCAGATCCCGTCAGCACGGGTCGTCAGCGAGGTGGGTGCCGCGATGGATATCTTCCCCACCTTCCTCTCCGCCGCCGGAGCGAGCCTTGGGAGGTACGAACTCGACGGCCGCAATGTCCTGTCGATGGTAACCGACGGGGCGCCCAGCCCACACGACCGCCTTTTCTGGGAGCAGGGCAATCAGACGGCGGTGAGGCAGGGGCCGTGGAAACTCGTCCTGAACGGGCAGTTGGTGGAGGGTGCGCCGCCGGAGGACGCCGCGCACCTGTCAGATCTTCGCGACGACATGGGCGAACGTCTCAACCTGAAGGACACGGAGCCGGAGATCGCCGCCGAACTGAAGGCCGCCGCCGAGGTTTGGCGCGCCGACATCGAGGCCCACTGGGAGAGCCGATGGGCGCCCCGACACTCCGGGTGAGGCTGCGCGGGAACCAAACGGCTCCGGCGCCACTCTATAGGAGGGAGAGTCGGGCAACCGGCCCGACGGGACAGGCGTCCTACCTTGCGGGCCTTCCGCCGGCCCTTTCACAGCAGCCCCGGAAGCAGTATAATCGGGGCGGCGGAGGACCTTCTCCAGATGCGGACCCACAGGTTCCATCAGCGTCTCGGGCGGACGTTGCGGTACGCCAACGCGATCATCATCGCCCTCACGATCTGCGGCGTGGGGTTTGTGGCGGGCGCCGTGGAACGCATCCGCGAGACGCTCCCCGAGCCCGAGAAGCTCGCCAGCTACCGCCCCAGCGCCACCACCGAGATCTACTCTACCGAGCGTCATGCGGACGGCAAGGTCGAGCACACCTTGCTGGCGCGCGTCTATGAGCAGGACCGCACCCCCGTCCCCCTCAAGGACATCCCCGACGCCCTGAAGCTGGCCACCATCGCCCGGGAGGACCGCCGTTTCCCGACACATCGCGGGGTGGACCCCAAGGGGCTGCTGCGGGCGGCGAGGGCCAACTTGCCGGTCTTCGCCAAGGGCGGCGAGTACGTGCAGGGCGGCTCGACGATCACCCAGCAGCTGGCCCGCGCGATCTGGCTCTCACCCGAGAAGACCATGACGCGCAAGCTGAAGGAGATCCTGCTGGCGATCGAGCTGGAGCGGAGGTACTCGAAGGACGAGATCCTCGAGATGTACCTCAACGAGGTCAACTACGGACACGGCGCCTACGGGGTGAAGCGGGCGGCCGAGTTCTACTTCGGGAAGCAGCCCAAGGACCTCACCCTGGGCGAGTGCGCCCTCCTGGCCGGCCTGCCGCAGCGGCCCTCCTTCTACTCCCCCTACGTCAACCCTGGGAAGGCCAAGGAGCGCCGTCAGTCCGTCCTCCAATGGATGGTGAACGAGGGCTACGTCAGCCCCCGCGAGGCGCGCGAGGCGGGGGAGGAGCAGATACAGTCGCACCTGCGGCCGATGCGCCAGCCGGGCGTGCAGGCCTTCGAAGCGCCCTACTTCACCCGGCTGGTGATCCGCGACCTGTGTGACAAGCTGGGCTCCGACATCGTCTACAAGGGCGGCCTGCGGGTGTTCACCACGCTGGACATGCGCGTCCAGCGGGCCGCGGATGACGAGCTTGGCAAGGGGATCAAGTCCCTCCGCAACTACGGCAGCGTCCGCTCCAACTACCGCAACGGCGTTCCCAACGGCCAGGGGGCTCTGGCGTGTGTCGAGGTGAGGACTGGGCGCGTGCTGGCCCTGTCGGGCGGCGTCGGGCCTTTCCGCAAGCGGCAGTTCTACAACCGCGCCCACCCCGGCATCGACCCCTGGGGTCGCCAACCCGGCAGCTCCTTCAAGCCCTACATCTTCTCGGCCGCCCTCGAGACGGGCTTCGGCCCCGATTCTGTCGTCAGCGGCGTGGAGAGCATCAGCATCGGCGGCTGGCACCCCGTCAACTACAGCCGTGGGCAAGGGCACATGTGGTCGCTGCGAGGCGCGCTGGCGATGTCGGTGAACCTCGTGGCGATCCGGCTGATCCAGAAGATCACCGTCGACAAGGCCGTCCGCTACGCCTCCCGCCTCATGGACATCCCCGAGGCCCGCTTCGATCCCCATCGCTACTACTCGCTGGCTCTGGGCACGGTGAACCTCTCCCCGCTGGAGCAGGCGTCGGGGTACGCCGTGTTCGCCAACGGGGGACGGCGAGCCAAGCGCACGTACGTGGACCGCATCGAGGACTACCGGGGCAATGTGCTGTTCACCAGCAAGCCGCGCCTCGAGCAGGTCATCAAGCCCGAGACCGCAGTCTCGATGGTCAGCATGCTGGGCGGCGTGATCTCCTCCGGAACGGGCCGCCAGGCCGGCGCCGTCGGTTGCCCGGCCGGGGGTAAGACGGGGACCACCTCGGAGCACAGGGACGTCTGGTGGGTTGGCTTCACGCCGGACCTCTCGGCGGCGGTCTGGATCGGGAACGACGACAACACCCCCATGTACGGCGCCTCCGGCGGGGGATGGTGCGCCCCCATCTGGGCCCGCTTCATGCGCCGGGCCATCGACATCCTCGGCTGCAACGGGCAGTTCCCGCAGGGCTCGGGCGTCACGGGCTGGCGGAGGGCCGAAGGTCCGGACGAAGCCGAGGAGACCGCCTACTCGGTCTGCGAGGACAGCGGCGGCCTCGCCACCGAGAACTGCCCCAATGTGAAGCAGGTGAAGAAGAAGGGCCCCAAGCCCAAGCCCTGCTCCGTACATGGGCGTCCGGACGACGAGCCGGCGCCGGATGACGCCGGCGGCCGCGAGGTCACTGTCTGCGCCGATTCGGGCCTCCGGGCTGCCGCCGGTTGCCCCAACACCGTGACCCGGCGTTTCCCGCCCGGCGAGGGGCCGGGCGGGGCCTGCTCAGTCCACGGGGCCTCGCGCGAGCCCGAGCCGAGCCGGGAACCCGAAGCCCCGCGCGAACCGGAGGCGGAGCCCCCGGCCAAGGCCCCGCCGGAACCCCCTCCACCGCCCCGGCCGCCCACTGAGCCGCCGGCGGTGCCCAGCGTACCGCCCGGCGGCGGTACCGCGCCGCCCGGCGGTTAGACACCCCGAACGCGCACTCCCTTACTCCCGCACGTCCTGCAGCAGGCGCCCCACGATCTCGTCTGCACCGACGCCCTCTGCCTCGGCGGCGAAGCTGGGGATGACCCGGTGGCGAAGCACGGGCCTGGCAAGGGCCCGAACGTCCTCGCAGCTGACGTTCGCGGCGCCGCGTAACGCCGCTGCCGACTTGCCACCCAGCGTCAGGCACTGGGCGGCGCGCGGACCGGCGCCCCACGTCACCCATTCGCGCACGTATCCGGGCGCAGTCGGGTCGGCCGGGCGGGTCGCCCGCACCAGTCGGACGGCGTAGGACAGCACGTGGTCGGAGATGGGAATCCCGCGGACCAGCCGTTGGCAGCGGAGGAT
>VGFB01000392.1 GCA_016869015.1 Armatimonadota bacterium | reverse complement strand
AGCAACAGGAGCAGCAGGCCGCTGAGCAGTTGCCCCCATGTTGTGATGATCCCCGCCAGGAAGCCGAGCAGAACGGCCAGAGCTCCGACGGCCTCGGCCGTCGTCAGCTCCCGCATCAGCCACATCGAGACGATCCGGTACGCGGGCCAGGCCAGGATGAACAGCACAGCGACAATCCCGACCATCGTCACGAAGGCCTCTTGCGCCGCCGCGGCAATCATGCCTTTCCCGTTCGTCTGGGCCGCCCTGCTGACCTCCACCCGGGTGTGGAAGGGCGCCTCTCGGGTCACGGGGAAGCAGGCGCCATCCTCGGCTTGGGTGTCGGCATGTTGACCGTCCGCTCGCCTGTCTATGTCATCCTCAACCACCCCTCGCGCGCCTCGGCGTGGGAGGTTGGGGAGGCGGCCGTTGCGGCCGGCGTGGGAATGCTGCAGTTCCGCAGCAAGGGGCGGTTGCCGGAGGGCGACGTCACGGCGCTGCGGGCCCTCGCGCGTCGCGCGGCCGGGGTCGGGGTCCCGCTCCTGGTCAATGATGCCGTGGATCTCGCCGCCGAAGTGGGGGCTGCGGGTGTGCATCTGGGCCAGTCGGACGCTTCGCCAGGCGCAGCCCGCGAGGCCCTGGGCGCGAGCGCCGTGATCGGCGTGACCACCCCTACCGTCGAGCTGGCTCGGGCCGCTGAACGTGCGGGCGCCGACTACGTCGCTGTCGGCGCCATGTACCCCTCGCCAACCAAGCCCGAGAAGCCTGTCCTCGGCCCGGAGCGCCTGCGAGCCGTGGCAGGCGCGGTAGCGCTGCCGGTCTGCGCCATCGGCGGCATTACCATGGAGCGGGTGCCGGAGCTCCTCGCGGCCGGAGCGCAGTTGCTGGCCGTCATCTCCGCCGTCGGCTCGGCGCTCGATCCCGGCCGCGCTGCGCGCGAACTGGTCGCCGCCTGCGATGAAGCGCGTCCCTAAGCCTGCCCTTCTGATGATCATCGGGGCCGTCGCCACCTGGGCTCGCGCCGCCGAGCCGATTGCGCCGTTGGGGCGGCCGGACCTCACGGGCCGGTTCCTGCTGCTGTCCGACGGCTCCGTGCGAGCCGGGCAGGACGGCCCGCGGCTGACCGAGTGGCTCCAGACCGATGGCGCCGAGGCCCGGCCCTCGGACGCGCCGCCCGCCACGCTCGCGTGGCTCGCGCCGGGGGCTCGCGTCGTGGAGGCCGAGACCACGGCGGGACTACTCCGGATGACGGTTCGCTCGGGGGCCGACGGGCACGGGCCGCTGGGGCGGCAGTCGCTGTGGCTCTTCCGCGCCATCCGAATCGCCTCCGAGGCGGGAGGGCCTCGTCGGGCGCGGCTCTGGGTCGGCCTCCAGCGCGGCGGGCTGGCGCTACGGGATGACCTTGCCTTGTTGGACGGCGAGGACGTGTGCCTCGTCGTCTCGCGGAAGCCCGACGAGGTGCGCGCCGCAGAGGCGGAGACGACTCTGGCCTTCGACCTGAGCCTCCCGAAGGAGGGCCCGGCCGACCTCCTCCTCGCCCAGCCGGCCGCCCCGATGCCCTACCGGTTGCGCGACGTTCCGGATGTGCGCAACCTGAACCCGGACTTCCGGCTCGGCGACATCGTGGCTGAGTGGGAGGCCCGCGTCCTGCCCCACCGGCTACTGCTGGGCAACGCCCCCCTGACCGAGGCCTTCCACGCGGCGACCGGGGCCCTCCTCCTCGATGCGCCGGCGCCGGACAACCCTCTGGCCGTCGCCCTCTCACTGTCCGCCCTCGCGCGCGCCGGGCTCGCCCCGCAGCTCCCGCGCGTCATCGAGACGCTGGTCGCGCATCAGGCCGAGGACGGCCACTTCGCGGGCCTGGCTGACCTCGGGTCGCACGCCGACCGGACCACGGCCCTCGCCGATTGCGCCCTGTTCTCCGACGCGCCCGAGCGCTGGGCTCAACTGCTCTGGCGCCCGCTCGCCCGGGCGGCGGCGCCACTGGCCGCCGCGTCACCGACGGCTGATGGGGCACGGGTCGCGCTGGCTCTGAGCCGCGTGGCAGACGTGGCGAGACTGGTCGGCGAGCCCGGTCGTGCGGAGGAGCTTGCGGCGCTGGCCGGAGCGAGGGGGGCGCAGGCGGCCGACACGCCGCCGCGTTCCCTCTTCGAGGCTCGGGCGCAGGCGCTGCGCCTCGCCGCCGCAGGCCTGCGGCCGCCGGAGGCTCCCGACACGCCGTCCCTCGAAGAGACGCTCCTGAGCGCCTACGTCGTGATGCAGGCCGGAGAGGCCGCAGCGCGGCAACGGGCGTGGCAGGCCGTGGAGGAGGGGCTGGAGGCTCAGCCGCTGCCGGGACCGCCGCTGCAGGGCGGACGCAACGACGTCGGCGCGGCGGCGGCGCTGGTCTTCCTGATCGCCGACTCGGCGGCGCGCGCGGAGGCCGACGCGGTTCACGTGCTGCCCGCACTGCCGGCGGGCTGGGCGCGGGACGGCGAACTGGCCCGCCTGACGGGCTTCCCCTCCGGCCTCGGGCCGGTCCGGCTGTCGGCGATGCAAGCGATCGACGGCGCGGTGACGCTGTCCCTCCCAGGCACCCCGGACGCGGCGCAGCGGCTGCGGGTGTCGCCTCCGCTGGGGACCGAGGTCTCGGGCCTCCGGATCAACGGCAAGCCGGCGCCACCGGAACTCATCTCCGGGGGGCCGCCCTGGAGCATCGATCCGTCGGTCGCCTCAGTAGTGATGCTCCCGAAGGCCAAGTAGGCGTCCTGCCCAACTGCCCAATGGTCCGCACTCGACGGCCTCTTGCGTCGCGCTCTCGGGCGTGGTACCATCAAGGGTAGCAGTCGTTCATACCACTCCAAGAAGGGAAATGGAACCATGGCGCGACGAGGCTTCACGCTGATCGAACTGCTGGTTGTCATTGCGATTATTGCGATCTTGGCCGCGATTCTGTTCCCCGTCTTCGCCCGGGCGCGTGAAAAGGCGCGCCAGGCGAGCTGCCTGAGCAACATCAAGCAGCTCGCCCTCGCCGCCGTGATGTATGCTCAGGACTACGATGAGATCAACGGCTTCTACGACTGGCAGGCTGTGCGCATGTTCATCGTGACGCAGCCGTACGTCAAGAACACGCAGCTGTTCTACTGCCCCTCATACAAGTACGGGGTCTGCGGCAACGCGGCCTGCCCGCGCACCGTCCTCCTAAACGGCGGCAGCATGGCCGCCGCCGGCATGGCCGGCTATGTCAGCCCCTACGGCGGCGGTCAGTTGAGCTACGGGTGGAACTGCGTCCAGGACAGCTACGGGGACCTGAATGGGAACGGGAACGTCACGGACGGCTACCTCGGGGTTCTGGGGCAACCCATGGCCATGATCAAGTACCCGGCGCAGACCCCACTGGTCGGGGACGCTGTGTGCACCCGGCACTGGGGGATTCCGTACATCGACAACGTCAACAACAAGGCCTCCGGCTACGTGCCGCACAACGACGGGATCAACCTGGGCTTCTGCGACGGTCACGCGAAGTGGGTCAACAAGCTGGTCCCGCTTGACTACGTGTACAACCGCCCATAGACGCACTGCCGCCCTGAACGACGTGCCAAGCGGGGCCGCCCAACCCGGGCGGCCCCGCTGATTCCCCCCGGCGCTACGCGGCCCGCTGCACGATGCCGCGACAGAGGGCGACGGCGCGCTTGAGGCTCTCCCCTACGTCGGGCGGCGGGGCGTACTGCAGCACGAGGTCGCCCGCGTAGCCCGCGGCCCGCGCGGCGCCGACGAAACCCTCGTGGTCGCAGGTGTCGCCCTCCGATCCAGGCTCGCCCCGGTGGCTTCCCGAGATATGCAGAATGCCGAAGCGGCCGGCCATCGCGCCGGCGGCGGTCACGAGGTCGTCCCCGGCTCGGTTGATGTGGTACGTGTCCGCCGTCAAGCGCGCGACGGCGGGCAGAGGCACCAGGAACTCGAGCGATTCGGCGTACCGCTCGATCGTTGTGTCGGGCTCGAACTCGAAGGAGATGACCATGCCGCTCGCTTCGAGCAGACCGGCCACCGCCTCGATGTTCGAGGCCAAGACCCTCTGACTGTCGGGCTTGCTCGCGCCCGCTTCCATGCGCGGCCAGCAGTCGATCACCTTGCAGCCGAGGGCCTTCGCCGCTTCCACGCCCTGAGCGATCTCCGCGCGGAAGGCCTCCTCCTGGCCGGCCAGCGCGCTGTTCTGACTGAAGGCCGCGAGGCTGGAAACCGCCAGCCCGGCGCTCCCCAGCATCGCCGCACACGCGTCCCACGACGCGGGATCGCCCGGGTCGGCGTAGCCGGCCTTCAGCGGCCAGTTGACCGCCTGGCCGCCCGACTCGGCCGCCAACGCCACGAACTCCTCCGCCGTTCGCCCTCCACCGAAGTACACGCCGTCGATCGCGACCTTCATGTCTCTCGCTCCCCTTCTCCGTCTGGATGCCCGTCCAGTGCCTCGCCTGCAGGGACTCCCTTGGCTGTAGGAGCGGCTTCAGCCGCGATGTCGTGGACGTTCAGGGCCTTCGGGCGATGTCATCGCGGCTGAAGCCGCTCCTACGGCACCATGCATCATGACCGACGAGGCACTGGCTTCCTCGCCACCACGACGCCCGTGTCCTCCGTGCACTGTCGGTACTCCGTCGCTTCGAAACCCGCCTCGGCCGCGAACTCCTCCAGCTCGCCCCGCGTGTAGCTGCGCCCCTCATTGCCCGCGTTCAGCATGTTCAGTGAGAACAGGGCGGCCCACGGGGGCGTCGTGCCGTCCTCCCCCAGGATGAAGTCGTGGACCACGGCCCGCCCGCCCGGTGCGAGGGCGCGGAGGGTCTTCTGCAGGATGGTGACACAGCCCTCGGGCCCGGAGCTGTGGAGGATGTTGGAGACGATGGCCAGATCGAACCCTTCGCCAAGCTCGTCGTCCCAGTAGCTGCCGGCCCGGGTCTCGACGCGATCCGAGACCCCGGCGAGCTCCGCGCACTCCCGCGCAATCGCCACGACCGTCGGCAGGTCGAAGATGAGCGCCGTGGCGTCGGGAAGGCGCTTCAGCAA
>VGFB01000391.1 GCA_016869015.1 Armatimonadota bacterium | reverse complement strand
CCAGCAGCAGCGAGGTGGCGTCGATGTAGGCGGCGTCGGCGCTGATCAGGAAGGCGACGGCCTTCGCCACATCCAGCGGCGTCCCCAGCCGCCGGACGGGGATCCTCCGGGCGACGTCGGCGTACAGCTCCTCCAGCGGCTGTGTCCAGCCCGCCGCGCTGGCCGCCAGCATCGGCGTGTCGATCGTGCCCGGGCACACCCCAACGACCCGCACCTTCCCCGCATGGTCGGTCGCGAGGCAGCGGATCAGCGCCTCCAGCGCCGCCTTCGACGCGCAGTACAGCGCGTGTTCGGGGAAGCCGACGAAGGCCGCGACGGAGGTCGTGATGCAGATGACGCCCTGCCCCTGAGCCTCCATCACGGGCACGACGTGCTTGGCGAGCCACAGGTTCCCCATCACATTCACGCCCATCACCAGGTCCCAGTCACCTACGGTGAAGTCGGTCACCTTCCCCTGACGCCAGACCCCGGCGTTGCTGACCAGCGCGTCGATCCGGCCGTGCCGATCCATGGCCTCGGAGACCAGCCGCTCAACGCTCGCCTCGCTTGCCACATCCACCTCGACGAAGCTCGCGTCATGCCCCGCGTCCCGCAGCTCCTGCGCCAGCGCCGCCCCGGCCTCCGCCTGGTTCGAGGCGATGACGACCTTCGCGCCCTGCTCGGCAAAGTGCCGACTGCACCCCTCGCCGATCCCGGATGTGCCGCCCGTCACGACGATGACCTGCTCGGCAATGGACATGGCTCTTCCTCCCGCATTCACTGCTCGTCCTCACGCGTACTTCATGTACTCGAAGACTGCGCCGTCCCGCAGGATGAACGCCACTGTCAGGCCGGGCATGGGCTCGAAGGGCTCGCAGATGACCTCCTGCCCCGCCAGCTCGCGGTCGAGGTCGTCGGTCTCGAAGGCGATGTGGGGCAGGTCGCGCAGCGGCCCGGTGACGGGCGTATCGGGCTCGAACCGCAGGTACTCGATCTTGTACGGATGGTTGGCGAAGTCGGTCACGTGTACTTTCGTGGCGGACACGTACGTCTCCCCGGGTTGGGGATCATCGGTGATGACGCCGACGTGCGAGAACTTCAGCATGGCTGGCCTCCTGGGGTTCACCGCGCGTGTTCCAGCGCGCTGTCTGCGATGCGATGGAAGTCGTACTGCGGGTCATAGCCCAGCATCGACCGGGCCTTGGTGACGTTGATGGCGAAGGAGTGATACCCGGCGCAGACCAGCTCGATGGTCGGGATGCCGGTCTTCTGCGAGAGGTACTCCGCGGCGGGGCGGTAATTGAACGCCGAGGGCGCCGCGATGTTGAACGACTCGCCGAGGGCCGCCGGGTTGCCCAGGATCCTATCGAAGGCCTGCATCACATCCTCGATGTGCACGATGTGGCGGTTGTACGGGACGCCGGCCTCGTTGGTGAGGATGGGGATGCGCTCCTCGCCCGCGCGGACGAGAGCCATGACCTCCTCGGGCTGCGCGCCAAACCCGTGCCCCGGCTCAGCGGGATCGACGTTCTTGAGCAGCGAAAAGTGGTTCAGCAGATCGTCCCGCTCGAAGATCCACGATGAGCGCAAGATCGACCAGGGCACCTGGTACTGGTGGCCGTACTGCTGAGCCATGACCTCCTCGATCACCTTGGTGAAGGCGTAGTACCCCGGGTACGCCATCAGCGGGTGGTTCTCGTCGATCGGGATCGGCTGCGGGTAGAACCAGATGCCGAAGACCGCATCCCCGCCCAGCAGGATGAACTGCTGCGTGCCCAGCGAACGACAGGCCTCCAGGATGTTCAGCGTCCCGCGAACGCTGACCTCGAAGAACGTCTCGGGGTCTTCCTTGGTGGTCGCAAGCTGCACGACCGCATCCGTCCCTTCCACGACCCGCGAGACCGCCTCGGCGTCCGTGATGCTGCCCGACACGGACGCGACCCCCTCGCCCTCAATGGGCGTTCGGTGCACCAGCGCGCGCACCCCGAGGCCCCGTTGCAGCAGGTAGGGAATCACCCGCCGCCCGACCTTGCCTGAGCCGCCGAACACGGCGATCGACCGAATCGTCACGGGCTCCGCTCCCTCCCCAACTGGTGTTGCAGCTCGCGAACCATGAACGCGCCATTCGCTGCGCGTTGCCACCACTCCTTCGACGGACCGTCTGGCGGGAAGGAAGGCGGCGACCGCCCTCCGAACCTCCCGCCATGCTCGCCATCGCCTGCCTCGCGCTCGTCGCTCAGCGCCTCCCGGCGCAGGGGGAGAAGCCCTTGGAGTACGTCAGCGACACCCTCGGCGAGCGGCTGCTCTTCCACACGCAGGGCTTCGGCAACCTGGGCGTGGACACGTGCGCGTGGGTCGAGGGCCGTCCGAGAATCCCGCTTCGGGTGCAGGACCGCGAGTATGCGAAGGGCCTGGGCCATCACGCGAACGGGGAGATCGTCTTGCTTCTCGAGGGGCGGTACGCCACCTTCGAGGCCGAGGTCGGCGTGCAGTGGGAACAGGGGACCACCGGCAGCGTGATCTTCCAGGTCCTCGTGGACGGGGAGCAGTGCTTCGACAGCGGCATCGTGCGTGAGGCCGACACGCCGAGGCCGTTGAGCGTGTCCGTGGCGGGCGCGCAGGTGCTCACGCTTCGGGTCACCGACGCGGGCGACGGGATCACGTGCGATTGCGCGGACTGGCTGAACGCGAGACTGACCCTCGATCCGGAGGCCGCACCGCGAGAGTCCGTCTCCGTGGATGTCGCGCCCTTCGCCGCCGTCTGCACGTGGGACCCCAACCGCCTCGAGGGCACTCGCGCGGGACGGGTGGATGAGTTCCCGGCCGAGGACCTGAGCCTGGACGGTGAGCTGCTCCGCGACAGTGAGCAGCTCTACCACCTGCCCGTGCCTGACGGGACCGGGTGCATTGGCCTGCGGTGGGTGGAGCGCCGGTTGCTGCGCAGCGTGGGGCTCGAGTTCGTCGGGCCGGTCCCGCCGACCGAGGGGGTTCGGCTCGAGTATTGGGTGGGCGAGTCGCGTTGGCAGGGACGCTGGGAGCCACTGGTCGGGCGGCTGACTGCGGACGGGTCCTGCTGGACCTTCGCCATCGACTGGGCCGCCGCCCGCGGCGCTCTCGTACCGAGCACGCAGAAGGTGCGATGGCTGCTGCCCGGCGTCCCGGCGGAGGCTCGCGTTCGGCTCAGCGCCTACACGCGATCGGTCTGGGACGAGGCGACGCTGATCGTGCGGGCCGAGAACGCGAAACCCAATGAGCAGGGCAGTGTGTGGGTCTACAATGGGGAGGTTGTCTCGCAGCAGCCGCGCAGCCCGAGTGGCTGGAGGCTTGGGCGCCCGCTGAGCTTGCGGGTCCGTTACAGCCGGCCGATGTCGGTGAAGTCGGACCGCACAGTGCTCCGCTTCTCGTTGCCCGCGAGTGAGGCGCGCGCGATTCCGGACTTCGCCGTCGCCGTGGAGGACGTGCTGGCCAACGGCGCGCTGTATGTGCCCGCGGCAGGCGTCTATGTCACCACGGCCTCCGGTCCGGCCCTCGACGAACACCAGCGCCGAATCGCCGACCGGCGGACGGTCCTCGATGACGTGCGGGCCGCTCCGGACCAGACCTTCGCTCAGGCGCTGGCCAACGTGCATCGGCCGGTGCAGGACCTGGGACCGATGCTCCTCTCGCTGGCCTGCGACAACCGCAAGTTCCAGGTCGAGCGTGACGGGACGATCCAGTGGAGCACGGAGCCCGACCTTGCCTCCCACGGCGCGATCCGCTACCCCGTTGAGCTTCGGCCGACGCTCGGCTCGGGGGCGAACGACGGCCTGACGCGTCACTTGCCGGGCGGCTGGCTGCCGATCCCCGTCATCGAGGTCGAGGAGGGCGGCGTCCGCTACCGACAGCGCGCGTGCGTGGCGCCCTACCCGTCGGCCGGGCCGGAGGCGAGTGTCTGCATCGCGGACTTCACGGCCATGAACCGGGGCGAGGCGCCTGCCGCGGCGTCTCTGGCCCTGCAGTTCCTCGCCGATCGGTTCGCGCACCGGAACGCGGAGATCAGATCGGTCCCCCGGGGGTTCGTTGTCAGCGCCGGCCCGCGGTTGCTGGCGCTGGTCGAGACGGCACAGCCCTTCCCACTGACCGCGCAACTCGGTGCCGCGGCGGTCGACTTCTCGGGGCTGCTCGCGCCGGGCGCTCATGCGCGCCTGGTCGTCTACCTGCCGACGTGGGACATGGCGCCCGATGAGCATGCGCAGCTCGAGGGCGGCGCGGGGCTGGCTTCGGCGGTCGAGGCCTACTGGCACGCCGAACTCGCCCGCGCGACCCGGCTCGACATCCCCGATCCCCTCCTCGCAGACGTGATCCGCGTCTCCCAGGTGCACTGCCTCCTCGCCGCTCGCAGCGAGGCCGACGGCGCGCGCATCGCCCCTTGGATCTCCTCGGATCGCTACGGGCCACTGGAGAGCGAGGCCAACTCGATCATCCTGGGGATGGGCCTGCTCGGCCACGAGGAGTTCGCCCGCAAGTCCCTCGACTTCTTCGTGGCGCGCTACAACCCCCAGGGCTACCTGACCACAGGCTACACGGTGATGGGCACCGGCTGGCACCTCTGGACGCTCGCCGAGCACTACCGGCTGACGCGGGATGAGGCGTGGCTCCGGAGCATCGCCCCCGAGGTCGCGCGCGTCTGCAACTGGATCGTCGAGCAGCGGCTAAAGGGGATTCCGCCCGGTAGCCGGGACGACGAGGGGCTGATGCCCCCGGGCGTCGTCGCCGACTGGGGCATGTACGCGAATCGCTTCTTCGGCGAAGCGCACTTCTGCGCGGGTCTGCGCGACGCCGCGAGTGTCCTGGCGGAGATCGGCCATCCGCGCGCCGACGAGTGGGTGGCGGAGGCTGAGCAGTACCGACAGGACATCCTGTCTAGCTACCGCGGGACTCAAGGGGCGACGCCCGCCCGGCCGCTGCGGGACGGGACGTGGACCCCGGCCTGCCCCGCGATGGTGGACTGCTTTGGCAAGGTGGGGGAGTCGTTCCCCGGAGAGGACTGGGGCCGCACGTG
>VGFB01000390.1 GCA_016869015.1 Armatimonadota bacterium | reverse complement strand
GCCACCAAGTACGCGATCCGGGCGGTCGAGTTCGCCCATGCGATGCGCGCCGTCGACCCCAAGATCGAGCTGATCGTGAACGGCGTTGAGGGTCCGAATCCCTGGAATGCGCGCATGGCCGAGGTCACCCGCCGTGCCGTCGACTACCTCTCGGTCCACCACTACACCGGCGACGACCCGAACCGTTCGCCGTTGGAGGACTACGGCCACATCGTCTCGACGCCCATCCACCTCGAACGGATGCTGAACGCCACCTATGACGAGGTCCGGATGCCCCTCATGTTCGACGAGTGGAACGTCTGGACCCAGCTCGCCAATGCGCAGGGCTACGAGGACTTCTACCAGCTGCGGGACGGGCTGTACGCGGTCGGCGTGCTCAACGCCCTCGTCCGCCTCGGCGACCGGGTGCCCGGCGCGCACCTCGCGCAGACTGTGAACGTCCTCGGGGCCCTCCGCACGGACGCCACGCGGGCCGTCGCCTCGCCGATCGCCCTTGCCTTCCAGCTCCACGCCGAGCACTCCGGACCGTGGCGCGCAGGCGTGACCCTCGACACCCCGAGCACGCCCGTTCCCGGGGCAACCGGAGACCTGCCCCTCGTGGACGCCGTTGCCACGCTCTCCGAGGACCGGCAGACGCTGCACCTCGTCCTCCTGAACCGCCACCCAACGGAGGACGTAGCCTGCAGTCTGACCCTCGACGGCTTCGCACCCTCTGGAGGGACGCTGACCACCATGGCCGGTCCGGCGTGGGACGCCATCAACACCTTCGAGCAACCGGATGCCGTGAGGCTGGAGACGCGGGAGCTGGCGGAGGATGAGTGGCAGAAGCTCACGCTGCCGAAGCACAGCGCGGTAGCGGTGAGCCTGAGGCGATGACCAAGGCCGCGGGGCGCCGCGGAGCCGGCGCCCAACCGGAGGTCACACGACGAGGAGGGCGTGATGGAAACGATGCTGGTCGATGGGTGGACCCGGCCGGTGGTCGGGCTGCTGGCGCTGGGGTTGGGACTGGCGGGGTGCCTTCAGGCTCAGGCCGCGCCGACCACCCTCTACGTCGCCGCGAACGGCAGTGATGCCTGGACGGGCGCGGCGGCGGACCCCAACGCCGCGGGAACCGACGGTCCGTTCGCCACGCTGGCCCGGGCGCGGGATGAGGTGCGCAAGCTGAAGGCGGGCGGCGACGTCGCGGGCCCTGTCACCGTCTTCGTGCGCGGCGGGCTGTACGCCCTGACAGAGACCCTGGTGTTCGAAGCGCAGGACTCGGGCACGGTCGACGCGCCGGTCACGTACCGGGCCTATCAGGCTGAGCGGCCGATCCTCCTCGGCGGCAAAGCGATCGGCGGTTGGCAGGCTCACGAGGGGCGCGTCCTGAAGACGGACGTGGGTGCTCAGGGCTACCGGAACGTGTACTTCCGGCAGCTCCTGTGCAACGGCCGGCGCATGGACCTGGCGCGGTACCCCAATCGCGACCCCGACAACCCGGTGACCGGCGGGTGGGCCTACGCCGAGGGCGACCCGGTGCCCATGTACCAGAACGTGCCCGACGAACCGCAGAACCTGCTGCGCTACGCCGAGCAGGACGCTCGCGCTTGGGCGCATCCCGAGGAGGGCGAGGTATTCGTCTTCCCGCGCTACAACTGGTGGAACAACATCCTCCCGGTTCAGTCCCTGGACCGCGAGAAGCGGTTGCTGACCCTCGCCGCCAACGCCTCGTACGGCATCCGGGCCGGTGACCGCTACTACGTCCGCAACCTCCGCGAGGAGCTGGACGCCCCCGGTGAGTGGTACCTGGACCCGGCTACGTGGACCCTCTACTTCCGGCCCCCTGACGATGCGGACCCGGCGACCATGACCGTGTGCGCGCCGCTGGTTCGCACCGTCCTCGAACTGCGGGAGGGCGCGGCCCACCTCACCTTCCGGGGCCTCACGTTCGAGTGCTGCGAGGGCACGGCCATCTACCTGCAAGGGGCCCACGATTGCCTGATCGCGGCCTGCACCATTCGCAATGTGGGCGACTACAACGGCTCGGGCGTGGCGATCACCGGCGGAGCGAACAACGGCGTGGTCGGTTGCGACATCCATGAGGTCGGGAGCAACGCCGTCTCCCTGGACGGCGGCAACCGCGACACCCTCGAACCGGCGGGCAACTACGCCGACAACAACTACATCCACCATACCGGGGTCTTCCACAAGCAGGGCGTCGGCGTCGCCGTGGGAGGCATCGGCAACCGAGTCTCGCACAACCTCATCCACGACTGCCCGCGCTTTGGGATCGTGTGGGGCGGCAATGACCACGTCCTCGAGTACAACGAGATCCGCCACTGCAACCTGGAGACCGCCGACTGCGGGGCGATCTACTCCTGGCAGGTGGACTGGAGCAAGCGCGGGACGGAGATTCGCTACAACTACCTGCACGACATCATCGGCTTCGGGCAGGAGAACGGGGACTGGACCAGCCCGCACTTCAACTGGGGGGTCTACCTGGATGACGGCACCTGCGGGACGCACGTGCACCATAACGTCGTGGCTCGGACGATCCTGGGCGGTACGCACGTGCACGGCGGCCGGGACAACGTGGTCGAGAACAACATCTTCATCGACGGTCGAGACTCGCAGATGCAGTACAGCGGCTACGTCAAGGGCGGGCATCCCGTGCCGATGATGACGGAGACCTGGAACCAGTACCGCGGCACCGCAGCCTACGAGGAGTACCCGGGCTACGTCGAGCTGACCCGGAGCCTGGAGGACGCGTGGCAGATGGCCGGCAACGTGTTCCGACGGAACATCGTGTGCTACAGCGAGCCGGGCGCCCGGCTCTACGCGCACGTGAACCTGCCGTTCGACAAGACGGAGTCGGACTACAACCTCATCTGGCACGACGGGGAACCGATCCTGACCGGCGTTACGGCCATCAAGGAGGTCATCGGTCCGAACCTGGCGCCGAACCCGGGCTTCGAGGAGGGCGAGGCGGGGGAACTGCCGGCGAACTGGGAGTGGCAGGTACGACCCAATGACTCCTGGGCCGGCATCGACCCCGAGGTCCACCTGGCGGGCGAGAAGTCGGTGCGGATCGAAGGGCGAGGAACCGTCACGGACGCGAGCGGTCAGACGCTGTGCACGAACTTCGTGACACCCGAGGTCCCGCTGACATCCGGCAAGACGTACCGGCTGAGTGTCGCCATCAGGGCGGCGGAGGCTGACACGCGCTGTTCGGTCGTTGCGCAGTCCTACAGTCCGAACCAGTTCTGGTGGGGGAGAAGCGCAGGCCTCAACGCGGGGTCCGAGTGGCAGCGGGTCGAGGTCCTCTTCCGGTTCCCGGCCCGGGGCGATCAGGACTGGAAGGAGGGGATGGAGTCGATCCGTATCCGTATCGACGTGTCGCAGGGCACGGGAACCATCTGGGTGGACGAGGTGGAGCTGAAGGAGGTGGTCGCGATGAGCGAATGGGAGGCGTGGCAGGCGTTGGGCCTGGACCGGCATTCGGTGATCGCCGATCCCCTGTTCGTGGATCGCGCCGCCGGAGACTATCGGCTGCAGCCTGATTCGCCAGCGCTCGCGTTGGGTTTCGAGCCGATCCCGATCGACCAGATCGGCCCCTACGAGGACGAGCTACGGGCGTCCTGGCCGATTGTCGAGGCCCGGGGCGCCCGGGAGCAGATGCAGATCGACTGGTCGCGGCACTGAGCTCGCTGCGAAGGGGGAGCGCAGATGGGCGCGAGGACTGCGGAGGTTCAAGAGCGCGACGGTCGGGTCTGCCTGGCGAACGGGCTGGTTCGGTTCGAGTTCGGCCTGGCGGACCACGGTGCTCTCATCTCGATCCGGGACCTGGCGGCCGGGACCGAACTGGTGCGCGATGCGCAGGCGCCACGGCTGCTGTGGCGCGTGGGCCTGCGCCAGACGGCCACTGGCGAGATGGTATGGCGGACGAGCGCGGAGGCGGGTCGTGTCGAATGGCACGCGCGACGGGAGGGCGACGGCGCGGTCCTCATGCTGCTGAGCGCCGGGCTTCCCGGCAGCGACCTCGAGGTGACAGTGGAGGTGACGCTGGGCGACGACTCGCCGCTGACGGCGTGGCGTGCGGCGGTGCGGGGAGTGGGCGAAGCCGCGGCGGTCGTGGAGCTGGCCTGTCCGATCCTGTCGGGGCTGGTGAAGCTGGGCGGGCCCGCCCCCGGGGAGGCGCTGCTGGCGCCCGTGCAAGGCGAGGCGTACGTCTATCGCACTCCCTTCCCGGTGCGGGATGGCCTGCCGCTGTGTGCAGGCGCCGGGCCGGAGAGTGCCGACGTCGGCGTCGGCAGCGTGGGCGGGCGCTATCCCGGGGCCATTGCCGTGCAGATGATGGCGCTCTACAACGACCGCGCGGGCCTCTACTTCGCCGCCCATGATGCCGGGCAGCACCCGAAGGACTTCCGTATGGGCCTGTGGCCCGGCCTTGGCGAGGGGCCCGTGCTTTCGTTGACGCACCTCCTGAGCGAGCGGCCGGGAGAGAGCGTCGAGCTTCCCTACGAGACGATGGTCGGCGTCTTCCACGGCGACTGGCATGACGCGGCGGCGCTCTACAGGGCGTGGGCCACGCAGCAGTGGTGGTGCGAGAAGAAGCTCTGGGAGCGAGACATCCCGGGTTGGATGCGACAGGGCGTGGGCGGCGTGTTCCAGATGTCCAACTACCACATCCCCCGGCTCGACCTGAACCACTCGCTGGCGCAGATCGCGGACACGGTGAACGAGATCAGCGCGAAGGCGGACGTGCCGCTGCTGGCCCTGCTGTTCAACTGGGAAGGCGGCGGAGCATGGACGGGACCGGAGGGGCTTTTCCCGCCGCGCGAGGGCGAGGCGGCATTCCGCGCGGCCATGGCGCAACTGCGGAACGCGGGGAACCTCGGCTTCGTGTACATCCCGGGCAACAACTGGTATGTGAGGATCGGCTACGATCCCCAGTGGGACAGCTGGCCCGCGTTCCGGGCGGCGGGCGAGACTCTCGCGCTGCGCCGCCCGGACGGCGAGTACACGGTGATGAGTTGGTACGGGAACT
>VGFB01000389.1 GCA_016869015.1 Armatimonadota bacterium | reverse complement strand
CGAGGCGGCTGGTGGGGCTGAAGGAGGCCTGCGCCCCGATCGCCTCGAGCCCGCCCAACGCCACGCGCACGCTGCCCGTGCGCTCGGTCGGCGTCAGCCCCAGCGGCGCCACCTTCCCGCCGGGGAGCTTCCGCACCGCATCCGGCCCGCCGGTCCCGCGATACGCCGGCGTGCCGACGACCCAGTCCTCATCCGAGAGGTAGGGCGTGATCCCCGTGTGGACCCGTCCCGTCCCGGCCACGTCATGCCCCTGAATGACCCAGAAGTATGCGCTCCAGTGATCCGCCGAAGCGAGCGAGCCGGCGAACCCGACCGCCACCAACGCGAGCAACGCAGCGATGCCGATGATCTTCATGCGAACGGGACCCTCCTGTGCGCGGCCGATCTTCGAGCGAGAACGTAGTTGGCCGCGCCCGCCCGGGATTCCTGCTTCCCCCAATTCTACAACAGGACCGCCGCCCATTTCAACGGGCTCCTCAGCCTCGCCGTGCCGTTCGCCGCCTCACTTCCCCTCCTCCAGCCCCGCCGCCGGCCAAGCCCGGTCGAGGCAGCGGTCGCGCCGTGCCTACCGTTCGAGGCCCCTCAGTGCGCTCCACTCCTCGATCATCGCGACCACGTTCTCCCACTTCCACTGCGGCCGGATGGAGGGGGTCGCCATGAGGATCGTGCCCCGCCTGCCGAAGACCTCGTAGAACTGCCGCACGGTTTCCCGCACATCGGCCGGAGTCCCCTCGCCGACGTGCATGGGCGCGCTGAGGCCTCCCCAGAAGGCGTGGTCCTGGCCGAGGACCTCGGCTACGCCACGCAGGTTCTGGTTCCCGAGGACCGGCTCAATGCCGTAGAGGCAGTCGAACCCCGCGCGGTTCAGTAGGTCGAGCATGGGCATGATGCCCGTGCAGATGGTGTAGACCGACGGCAGCCCAGCCTGATGCCCGAGGGCGGTCTGCTGCTGGTGTCGGGGCAGCAGGTGACGCTCGATCTGGGCTGGGCTCCAGAAGTCGGTGGTCTCGTAGAAGCCGTTGCGATGGAGGTAGTCCACCCCCGCCGCGATGCCCAGTTCGATCCTTCGCATCGCCACCCGATGGTCGATCTCCGCGAGCCGATCGAGCAGCTCCGGCTGATCCACCGAGAGCAGCGGCGCGGCTTCCGCCCCCATCAGCGAGAGCGACAGCGTCCAGCCGTGGCCCGTCTGCAACGCGATCGGCGCGCCCCACCGCCCTGCCATCCGGCGGGTGGGCTCCAGGGCCTCGCGCGCCTGCACCGCAGTCCAGTCCGGCGGCAGCCAAACCTGCTCGAAGCAGTCCAGGTCAGCGTGCGTCCGAATCCACGGCTTCACGATCCGAGACACCACGAAGTCGGACATCAGGGGGATGTCGGTTCCGTGCGGCCAGTCCTCGGTCTTGCGCGCGGTCGCCGTCAGCGTGCCCGCGGGGGTCTCGATGACCTTGTGGACCAGTGGGAGCGGCTCCGCCGGTGCGTGCTCCTCCCAGGCCCGCTCCCGCACATCGGGGTTCACCCCCAGGGGGATGCCGAAGTGCGCCACGGCATCGACCCCCAGGCGCTCGATGCACACCTCGAGCCGCTCCTCTTCCGTCCGCCACTGAAAGCCGGGCTCCACAGGCGACGACCAGAACACCGGTGCGCAGGGCGGGTAGTCGACCTCTTCCCGTTGCATCGCCGCGAGCAGTCGCTCTCTTCCCGTCATCCGGAGCACCTGGCCTTCCTTCCGTCGTTCTTCCCGGCTTCGAATCTTCCCCTTTCTTGTTGTAGGAGCCTCTCGTCGTCCTCGCGAACTGCCATTTCCGAGGGGGTGAGGGCATGGCCGGCAAGCTGATGTCGATCGAGGAAGCCATCGGGATCATCCCCGACGGCGCCACGGTCGGGTGCGCGGGATTCGGGGGTGCGGGTCATCCGGAGGCGCTGACTTCGGGGATCGAGGCGCGGTTCCTGGCCGACAATCGGCCGCGCGATCTGACTCTCGTGTTCGCCGCCGGGCAGGGCGACGGCGAGGGGCGCGGGCTGGACCACCTCGGCCACGAGGGCCTGCTCCGCCGGGTGATCGGCGGGCACTTCGGCCTCACGCCGCGACTGGCCCGGCTCATCGTGGACGGTCGCGTGGAGGCCTACAGCTTCCCGACGGGGGTCATCAGCCGACTGTACCGCGCCATCGCCTCCGAGCAACCCGGCCTGGTGTCGTCCATCGGGTTGAGGACCTTCGTCGATCCTCGGCTGAGCGGCGGCCGGTTGAGCGGCGTTTCCGCGCCCGACCTGGTGGAGGTCGTCGAGGTCTGCGGGCGCGAGTGGCTGCTGTACCGGAGCCTCCCCATCAACGTCGCGCTGATCCGGGGCACGACGGCCGATGAGCGCGGGAACCTGACGATGGAGCACGAGGCCTCGATCGGTGACGCCCTGTCCCTCGCCCAAGCCGCCCGCAACAGCGGCGGGGTCGTGCTGGCCCAAGTCGAGCGGCTCGCACTGGGCGGGAGCCTCGATGCCCGGCGGGTCCGGGTGCCGGGCATCCTGGTCGACGGCGTCGTGACCGCCCCGTCGGGGGCTCATCCTCAGACGTTCGGAGGCGCGCCCAACCCGTCCTTTTCGGGCGCGGTGCGAACCCCCGTGCCCGAGCCCCGAAGCCTCCGCCTGCGCGCGCGGCAGATCATCGCCCGACGCGTCGCGCTGGAGCTGTCGGCCGGGCTGGTGATGAACGTCGGCCCGGAGTGGATCGAGGACATGCGGCGCGTGCTAGCGCAGGAGGGGATCGCCGAGCAAGTCGGCATCGCTCTTGAGTCCGGCGTCGTCGGCGGCGTGCCGGCGGAGGGGCCGGCGCACGGGGCGGCATGGAACCCCGACGCCCTGCTGGATCAGGCGGCGCAGCACGACTTCATCGACGGCGGGGGGCTTGACGTTGCAGTGTTGAGCCTAGGGCAGGTCGACCCCCGCGGCAACGTGAACGTCAGCCGCTTCGGCTCGCGTCTGCTGGGCTGCGGGGCGTTCGTGAACATCTCGCAGGCGGCCCGGCAGGTCATCCTGTGTGGGCTCTTCACCGAGGAGGCCGAGGTCGCTCTGCTCGATGAGGGCCTCACGATCATGCGCGACGGCGCCCGGCGCACCTTCGTCGAGACCCTCGAACAGGTGACCTTCTCCGGCGAGCAGGCCATCCGGAACGGGCAGCGCGTGCTCTACGTCACCGAGCGCGCGGTCTTCGAGCTCCGCCTCGGCAGGCTCACCCTCACCGAGCTTGCGCCGGGCATCGATCTGAAGCAGCACGTCCTCGCCCACATGGACTTCCGCCCTGAGATCGACTCCGACCTGAGGCGGATGGACCCGGCGCTCCTCGCCCCCCGTCCCTTGGGCCTCGCCGCCCGGTTCTAGACGGACCCAGGTACGGACGACGGAACCCCGCCTCACCGAGTTCCGTCGTCTGTCCCCGAAGCTGCCGTCACCGCTCTCCGCTCCTCCTCGCCGCTCACTCCCCCCTTTTCGCTCTCAGCATCTCGAGGAACGCCTGGATGCGGGTCTCCAGGGCTCCGGTGTCCTCCATGCTGTAGTCGGTCTCGAGCTTCAGCAGCGGCAGACCCTCCGCCCGCAGCGCCTCGTCGACGCGATAGGCCTCCGTCGCGTAGGGCGTGCAGAACTGGATCACGTAGTGCAGGACCCCGTCGGCATTCAGGTCCCGGGCCATCGCGACGACGTGATCGATCCGTTCCTCGTTGGGGGTGAAGACGGCACAGTCGATCTTCAGGTACCGCTCCGCGATGGCATCGAGCAGCCTCTCGCGCGAGCCATCCACCTCCGGCACCAGGTTCCGCGTGCCCCGCTCGCCGACGCACGATTCCTCGCCCACGATCACCCCGCCGCTCCGCTCCAGCAGGAACGGGATCTTCCAGTTGGGCGCCGACATCGGGCAGCCCGACACGAGCACGCGCGGAGTTCCTGCCGGAGCGACGCCCTCCCCGCGCTGCACCCGTTCGTCCAGCTCGTCGCAGAGGGCGTTCAGGCTGCCGGTGAACCGCGTCGGGTCGTCGTAGAACTGGATCTGGTTGATGAGCAGAGCATCGCGGCCCGAGAGGGGCGCGGGGCTTGCGGCACGCAATCGCGCGAGCCGCTGCAAGGCCGCGCGCTTGGCGTTGGCGATGCGGATGCCCTCGGCGAGACCCTCCGCCGTGATCGCCACGCCGCTAAGGTCCTCCACCCGCGCGACGAGCCGGTCGAGCTCCGAGCGCCACAGCACCCGCGCCGCCTCCGACTTCGTGTGCGGCACCTCCAGCACGAAGGTGTTGTGTAGCTCCCCGAAGATCTCGTAGGCCTTCTTCTTCCCATCGCACGTCGTCTCGCCGATGACCAGGTCCGAGGCCTCCATGTACGGGCAGACCTTCGCCAGCTTGAAATCGACGAACGACCGGATCATCGCGCACGTGTTCTTCGGCAACAGCCGCCCCGAGTGCGCGGAGCCCATGTCCGCCCCCGAGCACAGGCCGACCGCGATGCCATTGGCCGCCAGGATGATCTCCTCCGGCACGTACAGACAGAACGAGCCCACCACCTTCCGCCCGGCCGCCTTGGCGTCCATCAGCTCCTTGACCCGCAGGCCGTGGATCTCCGATACGCAGAAGTCGAAGTAGCTCATCCCCTCCGGCCGATTCTGCTGCGAGAGGTACACTTCGTCGTACGCTGCGCCCAGGACCGTCAACAGGCCCTCGTGGGCCGCCAGGTCGAGTCCGAGGTCCTGCCACATCGCGGTGTAGTCAACCGTCATGGGTGATCCCTCCAGGGATGGGGTCGCGCGCCCCGGCACGGGAGCGCGCGGGCTGGAGGGCTTCAGCGGGGTAGTGACGCGCGAGGGGCGTCGGCCGCGCGGACCCTCCAGGTCCGGCTCTGATCGGGCGCCGAACTGCGCCCGTCCGCCACGCCTCACGTGCCTCGCTGCGGCCGCTGCACCTTGCATCCCTCCCTTCGCCGGGGGTTGGCCTTGCCCGAAGGCTCCTACCCCGCCCAACGGTTCCGGCCCTCGCAGGCCTCCCGCCAC
>VGFB01000388.1 GCA_016869015.1 Armatimonadota bacterium | reverse complement strand
TACTCGTCGCGCCGGATCGCATGGGCGTGTGAGGAGCGGATGGACTTCCGGGCGATCACGGCGCATCAGACGCCGGACTTCCGGACGATCGCGGAGTTCCGGAGGCGGCACCTGAAGGCCCTGGGGGCGCTGTTTGGGCAGGTGCTGGCGCTGTGCCAGGAGGCGGGGTTGGTGAAGCTGGGGCACGTGGCGTTGGATGGGACCAAGCTCCACGCGAACGCTTCGAAGCACAAGGCAATGAGCTATGGGCGGATGAAGAAAGCGGCGCCGGAACGGGCGGCCGAGGTGGCGAAGTGGTTTGCGGAGGCGGAGACGACGGGCGAGGCGGAGGACGCCGAATACGGCGCGGATCGTCGGGGTGATGAGCTGCCGGAGTGGGTCGTCGACAAGGTGAAACGGCTGGCGAAGATGCGGGAGGCGATGGCCGCGTTGGAGGCCGAGGCGGCCGCGCAGGCTTCGGCGACCGGTTCGAGGACGGGCGGCCCGCAGACCCGGGCGATGGCGCAACGGCTGAAACGCGGCGGCCATCGCAGTCGCTATCGACTTCGCAAGCAGACGGTCGAACCGGTCTTCGGGCAGATAAAGGCGGCGCGGGGCTTCCGGCAGTTCCTGTTACGCGGCCTGGAGCAGGTCCGGCAGGAGTGGAACCTGGTCTGCATGGCGCACAACCTGCTGAAGCTGGCGGGGGCGTGTGGCGTGACTCGATAGATCGCGGGGCGAACAGGGGGGGACACATGCCGCGGAAGACCCGCGACGCCCCTTCGGGTGCCCGCCGTCCCCCGCGGGGCCGTGCCCGAACCTCCCGGCCATCACGCGAGCTCGACTTCCGCCGCGTCGCCCAGGTTGCGAATGCCCTTGACGCCCGCCCAACCCGTCACCCAACACCACTCCGCGCCGCCAACGGCGTCACGCGGACGGGCTCCTAGTGCGGTGTCCCTCGTGTTTGTAGATGTTCTGCCGCCCCTTCGGGGCTGACGGCCGTCACGGCCTCGTGAAGGGCGGATGGCCTCGACAGCCCCGCAAGGGGCGAACGATGGCTAGCCGTGGGCGAAGCCCACGGAACCCAGCGCCCTCTTGTCCCCCAGCCCCGAAGGGGCGGCGGAACGCCTGCAATCACGAGTGACAGACCACTAGCCATTACCGACATCTGGGGGGCCATGTGCCGTTGGGCCAAGCCGTCAGCCCCGAAGGGGACTGAACGACCTCGGTCCCGCACTCGGGGATGGTCGGGCGCCACGCTCCGCCGTCCAGGCCCGCGGACATGTGGGCAATGGCCAGTGCCCTGTCAGCCGTGAAGCCTTGGGTCGTCGTGGGTCGGCTCACCAGAGCCGACAGAGCCTTCAGGTCAAGGCCGGACGGCGTCGGCTCTGGTGAGCCGACCCACGACGACCAACGGCAACTGCCAGAATCACGGCTGACGCGCCGGACATGCGGGCCCGTTGACACCCCTTGACGGCGGCGGTAGAATAGCGCGACATGACTCCGGATGCGGGCGTCACAGGCACCATCTTCGACATCAAGAAGTTCGCCGTCCACGATGGACCCGGCATCCGCACCACCGTTTTCCTCAAGGGCTGCCCCCTCCGGTGCACGTGGTGTCACAATCCGGAATCCCAGGCCTTTGGGCCCCAGTTGGCGCAGTTCACCCGCAACTGCATCGGTTGCGGCAAGTGCATCGAGGTCTGCCCCCAACAGGGCATTGCGCCCGCCCCGGAGGGCACCGTCATCAACCGCGGCCTGTGCCTCCGTTGCGGCACGTGCGCGCGCACCTGCTATGCCGAGGCCCTGGTGCTCCATGGGCGGGAGGTCACCGTGGCGGAGGTCCTGGCGGAGGTGGAGAAGGACCGCCTGTTCTACGAGAACTCGGGCGGGGGCATGACGCTGTCGGGCGGGGAGCCGCTGGCACAGCCCGCGTTCACGCTGGCGCTGCTCCGGGAGGGTCGGCGCGTCGGGCTGCACCAGGTTCTGGACACCTCGGGGGACGGCGACTGGGAGACGCTCGCGGCCGCGGCGGCGCTCGTGGACCTGGTCCTGTTCGATGTGAAGTGCCTCGACCGCGAGCGCCACGCTGAGGCGACCGGTCGGCCCAACGACCGTCTGCTGTCGAACCTCGAGCGCCTGGGACACGGGCGGACCCCGGTCTGCATTCGGGTGCCGGTCATCCCGGGGTTCAACGATGCCGTGGAGGAACTGGAGGCCATCGGGCGCCTGGCGGAGGGGCTTCCAGCGGTCGAGTCGGTGGAGCTGCTGCGCTACCACGGTCTGGGCGAGGGCAAGTACGCCAGCCTCGGCCTGGAGTGCCCGACCCCCGGCCTGAAGCCGCCGACCGACGAGGCGATGGCGGCACTCAAGACGGCGGTCTCCGAAGCCGGCGTCGTGTGCATCGTGGACGCGTGAGGGAGCCCTCACCCCCGGCCCTCCCTCGAAGGGGTGCCGGAGCTCCGGCAGGCGAGGGGAGAACATGCCGAAGCGCGAGGACATTCAGAGCATCCTACTGATCGGCTCCGGGCCCATCGTGATCGGCCAGGCGTGCGAGTTTGACTACTCGGGCACGCAGGCGTGCAAGGCCTTGCGCGAGGAAGGCTACCGCGTCATCCTGGTCAACTCCAACCCGGCCACCATCATGACCGATCCGGAGATGGCCGACCGCACGTACATCGAGCCCATCAACCCGGAGACCGTCGCCCGCATCATCGCCCGCGAGCGCCCCGACGCGCTGCTGCCGACGGTCGGCGGCCAGACGGCGCTGAACGTCGCCCTGGCCCTCTCCGAGGAGGGCTGCCTCGCGCGCTACAACGTGGAGATGATCGGGGCGAAGCGGATGGCGATCCGCCTCGCCGAGGACCGCGAGCTGTTCAAGATGACCATGCAGCGCGCCGGGCTCGAGCTGCCGCTGAGCAGCTTCTGCTACAATGTCCGCGGCGCCAAGGAGATGGCCCGGGAGCTGGGTTACCCGCTGATCGTGCGCCCCGCGGGCACTCTGGGCGGCTGGGGCGGCGGCACCGCGCGCGACGAGGATGAGCTGGACGCCGTCGTCGCCAAGGGCTTGCTGGACAGCCCGATGAACGAGGTGCTGGTTGAGCAGAGCGTGATCGGCTGGAAGGAATACGAGCTCGAGGTGATGCGCGACCGGAACGACAACGTCGTGATCGTCTGCTCCATCGAGAACCTCGACCCGATGGGCATTCACACCGGCGATTCCATCACCGTGGCGCCGGCCCAGACGCTGACCGACAAGGAATACCAGAAGATGCGAGACGCCTCGCTCGCGGTCATGCGGGCCATCGGCGTCGACACGGGCGGCAGCAACATCCAGTTCGCCATCAACCCCGACGACGGCCGGATGGTCGTCATCGAGATGAACCCCCGCGTCAGCCGCAGCTCCGCCCTGGCCTCCAAGGCCACCGGCTTCCCCATCGCCAAGATCGCCGCGAAGCTCGCGGTGGGCTACACGCTCGACGAGATCCAGAACGACATCACCCGCGAGACCCCGGCGTGCTTTGAGCCCACGATCGACTACTGCGTGGTGAAGATCCCCCGCTGGCCGTTTGACAAGTTCCCCGAGGCCGATCCGACTCTGATGACGCAGATGAAGTCGGTCGGCGAGACCATGGCGATCGGGCGGACCTTCAAGGAGGCGCTGCAGAAGGGCATCCGGTCGCTGGAGATCGGGCGCCACGGCCTCGGCGCCGACGGCCGCGGGCGACACTACGACGCGATGGAACGGGACGAACTCCGCCGGCGCCTTCAGCAGCCGCACCCGGACCGGCTGTTCCAGATCCGGGGCGCGATGCGGGCGGGGATGAGCGTGCCGGAGCTGCACGAGCTGACCGACATCGACCCGTGGTTCCTGGAGAACATCCGCGAGATCATCGGCCTGCAAGACGAGCTGGCGAGCAAGCGTCCCGAGCGGACGGACGGCGCCGACGCGACCGGGGGGAGCCGCCCGGCCGACCTTCCCCCCGCGGATCTGCTGCGGGCCAAGCGCATGGGGTTCTCGGACGTGCAGATCGCGGCCCTGACCCATCGCACGGAGGACGAGGTGCGCGCGCTGCGCCGGGAGCTTGGGCTGCATCCCGTCGTCAAGCTGGTGGACACCTGCGCGGCGGAGTTCGAGGCCTTCACGCCGTACTACTACTGCACCTACGAGCCGGAAGATGAGTTCCGGCCCTCCGATAGTCGCAGCGTGATGATCCTGGGCGGCGGGCCCAACCGCATCGGCCAGGGGATCGAGTTCGACTACTGTTGCGTCCACGCGGCCTTCGCGCTGGCGGAGGACGGGTTAGAGACCATCATGGTCAACAGTAACCCCGAGACCGTCAGCACCGACTACGATACCTCCGACAAGCTCTACTTCGAGCCGCTGACGCTCGAGGATGTGCTCAACATCTGCGATAAGGAGCAGCCGTGGGGCGTGATCGTGCAGTTTGGGGGGCAGACGCCGCTGAACCTGGCGCGCGGCCTGCACGACAACGGGGTGCGCATCATCGGGACGTCCGTCGAGAGCATCGAGCGGGCCGAGGACCGGCAGCAGTTCAAGGAGGTCCTGCAGAAGCTCGACCTGCTCCAGCCCGCGAACGCCACGGCGACGACGGCCGAGGGCGCCGTCGAGGCCGCGCGACGCATCGGCTACCCGGTCGTGGTCCGTCCCTCCTTCGTGCTCGGCGGGCGGGCGATGCAGATCGCCTACGACGAGGAGTCCCTCGTCCGGTACATGGAACTGGCCGTGGACGCCTCGCCCGACCGGCCAATCCTCATCGACAAGTTCCTCGAGGATGCCGTCGAGATCGATGTCGATGCCATCGCCGACGGCCACACCTGCGTGATCGGCGGCATCATGGAGCACATCGAGGAGGCCGGCATCCATTCGGGCGACAGCGCGTGCGCGCTGCCGGCCTATAGCCTCTCCGAGCCCGAGCTCGATCGCATCCGCGTGGCAACCCGTGCGCTGGCCACGGAACTCGGGGTCATCGGCCTGCTCAACATCCAGTACGCCATCCAGGGCGACCGCCTCTTCGTTCTGGAGGTCAACCCT